>JANMYC010000085.1:0-4943 GCA_031381715.1 Saprospiraceae bacterium | reverse complement strand
TCAACATCTCTTGAAAAGTTTTACCAATACTCGAAATATCGTTTTGATAGTCTTTTAACGTTACACTAAGGTAATTTCCTTTTTTGATTGTAAAAACTTCCAGATCATATTTTTCATCGCCTAAAATTTCGGCTGCCGCTTTGTAAATAATCCGCCCGCCAAGTTCTTGGGACAACCCCTCAGTATTTCCATAGGAAATACCGAAATAACCTCTTTCTTTTGAAAAAGGGACAATAGAATGCAGTTTTTGATGTGCAGCTAAAACGCCATCTGGAAAAGATGTTGCCTTTATATACACGACGTTGATATCTTTTTCAATTTTGAAATTTTCCATTTTTACGTTCTTTTAAAATATAATACAAACATAAAGTTTTAAAAATTAGTAAAATAGTGGTATAAACGACAAATAGAGGGGTTGTTTGCGACAAACAAATTGTTTATCTTTGCTTTATGAAAAATATTTCCATCCTCGTACCGGAGTCGGCGGTTTTAGCTGCCATCAGCGACCCTCTTTATATGTTTACTGCCGTAAATCAATTTTTGGAATCAGCGGGTAAACCGGCTTTGTTCAATGTACAATTAGTAGGCTTATCAAAAGAAATAAAACTGAATAACGGCTCGTTCTCCATTCATACGGATAGGCTTTTGGAGGAGGTTAAAAATACCGATTTGATATTTATCCCTGCATTAAGCGGTGATTTAAATGCGGCTTTGACCATCAATAAAGCATTTATTCCATGGATTATTGACAGGTATAATAAAGGCGCAGAGGTGGCATCGCTTTGTATAGGCGCTTTTATGCTCGCCTCAACGGGATTACTGAGGGGTAAGAAATGTTCGACGCATTGGCTTTTTGCGAATCAATTCAGAGCCATGTTTCCGGATGTAGAATTGGTAAACGGTAGTATTATCACGGAAGAGCAAGGCATTTATTCAAGCGGAGGCGCTAATTCTTATTGGAATTTGCTGCTCTATTTGGTTGAAAAATATACCGACAGAGAAACGGCGATATTGGCAGCCAAATTTTTTGTTATTGATATAGATAGGGATAGCCAATCCGATTTTATGATGTTTCAAGGTCAAAAAGAACATGAAGACCATGAAATAAAACAAGCTCAGACATTTATTGAGCAGCATTTTATGGATAAAATATCGGTTGATCAATTAGCGGATAAATTTGCGGTCGGCAGGCGAAGTTTTGAACGGCGTTTTAAAAAAGCAACGAACAATACGGTGATTGAATACATTCAACGCGTAAAAGTGGAAGCCGCCAAACGGAGTTTTGAAACCAATCGTAAAAATATCAATGAAGTGATGTTTGATGTTGGTTATACAGATATTAAGGCTTTTAGGGATGTTTTTAAAAAAATTACGGGGTTGACGCCCGTAGAATATCGGAACAAATACAATAAACAGGCTTTAGCCGTTTAAATTTAAATCACCCTCAAATTTTACCCAGCTATGAAATTTCTCTCACTCCAACCATTTGTGCCATCGGGCAGCAATTTTGAAGCCTCTAAACAACTTTTTCAAGAGTTGGGCTTTGATGTAGCTTGGGATAGTGGCGATTATGTGTCTTTTAAAAAAGATAACTGCCAATTCATTTTACAGAAATACGATAATAAATCCTTCGCTGAAAATCTCATGATTAGCATTGGCATAAGCGATGCCGATGCCTTTTGGAAGGATGTCAATGATAAAAAACTGCCCGAAAAATATGGCATCCGAGTCTCTAAACCGACTCAACAACCCTATGGCAAAGAGGTGAATGTGATAGATATTGCGGGCGTGTGCTGGCATTTTGTGGAATGATTTGAATAAATATTTTTAAGAACTTAAAAGGCTTTTCGATATCAAAATTTGAAAAAATATGACATCAAGTAGTATCATTTCAACCGCCACTGTAAAAATACTGAGGGGGTGTTTTAAATACAAAACGGGCGTTCAGAAAACATTGATATTTTCTGAAACGCCCGTTTTAACATAGAATTTAAATAAGGCTTTTTACGGCTTTATTACAATTGGTAAGCCCGTAGCATCCAATTCCACAATTTCATAACCCAATTTTTGTAAGCCAGGTAGAATTGTCTTTTTATCGCCCACTACGACGATATTCATTTTATCAGCGTTCACATACTTTTTAGCTAAAGTATTGATTTCTGCTGTTGTTATGGTTTGGACAATTTTACTTTGCTTTTCAGTGTAGTTTTTAGGCAATTTATAATTCAATATATTAGCTAAAAAATAGGCTTTTTGTTGATTAGATTCATATTTAAGCGCATCACTTTGCCCCGTTGAGCTTTTCATAAATGCTAATTCATCGGCAGTGATTCCTTTTTCAGCGTAATTTTTGTATTCTTTCATGAACTCTACTACGGCACTGTCCGTAGCATTGACTTTAAATCCACCGTATCCGACGAATTTACCATCTTCTTTATTGGCATCAATGTACGAACCGCAGCCATAAGTCCAACCTTTATCTTCTCTCATATTGAGATTGACGCGGCTATTGAATGCACCACCCAAGGCAAACATCATTAAATCAGATTTAAAATATTCACCTGTGGCATCATAAGGCGTACTTGTAGCATAACCCACTCGGATTTCAGATTGAGCAGATTTTGGTTTATCCACTAAATAAATCTTCGTTTTAGCAATTGACTCTGCTCCTTTTACTTTAGGAATGGCTGTTTTGCGGGGTTTCCATTGGTCTAAAAACTGTAATTTAGTCATAATTTCCTTTTCACTGATATTGCCAACAACTACCAAACGCGCAAGATTTGGCGTAAGAGCTTTTGCATAAAAATCAGTAATATCTGCAAGTGTTAATTTGCTCAAGGTTTCATTATAGCCCGTGGTAGGTGTTGCTTTAATGTTTTCATTGCCATAAAGCGTTTTGTTAAACACATTATTGGCAATAAAACCCGGCTGCGATTGTTGGATTTTATTTTGTTCAATACTCTGTTTTACAATTCTTTCAAAATCCTTCGCATCAAATTTTGGGCGAAGAATTTTCTCAGCTAAGAGGCTCAATGCCTTGTCAATATTTTTACTTGGCGTCTCTAAATAAATATCCATTGTTTCAGCAGCAGCAGAAAAAGAGATAAAGGCACCTATTTTGTTGAGTTCACTCGCCATGTTTTCAGAGGTATAGGTTTCGGTGGCTTCATTCAACATTTTAGCCGTGATACTCGCCAGACCTGCCTTACCTAAATCATTTGCCAATAACCTATTACCACCGTCAATGCTAATCAATAAAGTCACTTTTGGTATTTCATCGTTTTTGGTACCCATTACTTGAATACCGTTTTTGAACTTTGAAGTCCAAGTTGTTGGCACTTTTATCATGGGGCTTGCGCCGCCTGTAGGCTTTACACTCCTATTAAAATCATCTTTTGCCTTCACATATTTCATCCCAGCATAACCATAATCGGGCGCTTGATACCCCTCAGTAGAAACGGTATAATTATCAGCCGCAGCCACCGCAGTCGGCTGACCTTTAGGATAAACGCTCAAAACCACACAATTTTTACCTTTAATGTACTTATTAAAAACCCGCATAACTTCAGCTTTGGTCACTGCGTGATAGCGTTTCCACTCTTCAGTCATAAAATTAGGGTTGTTGGTATAAGTTTGATAAGCAGCTAATTTGGATACTTTGCCCGAAACACTGGATAATCCACTAACGACATTGGATTCATATCCCGCTATGAAACGGGTAATATCGTCGTCAGTAGGCCCATTTTTTTCAAATTCAGCGATGGTTTCGCGCACCATTCTTTCCATATCAGAGAGTGATTTGCCTGGAAGAGGTAAAATTCTAAACGCAAACTCGCCTGATAATTCAAAAGTTCCATCACCGCAAGAAGCTTGAGTGGCTGCCTGCGTTTTAACCAAGTTTTTATACAATAAAGAGTTTTTGCCTTGCCCCAAAATCTCCGCCAAACAATCCAAAGCAGGCTCATCATTTGAGTATTGTTGTGGCACTGGGAACGTCATTGTCAATAAAGGGACTTTAATAAATTGGTCTTCATAAGAACAATAGCGGTCTTTATCCAATGAAGCAGTCATGCTCGGCATATTCGTTACTTCTTGCCCACGAGGAATGCTACCGAAGTATTTTTCAGCCAATTTTAACACATTTTGGACATCTACATCGCCTCCTACGGTTAAAACTGCATTATTAGGCCCATACCAACGAAGGAAAAAGTTTTTCAAATCATCCACATTTACACGATCAAGGTCTTCGACGTAGCCAATTGTCAACCATGAATACGGATGCCCATAAGGATACATGTTTTTAGCCGTTTTTTCGGAAGCTAAACCATAAGGGCGGTTATCATAGTTTTGTCCACGCTCGTTTTTAACCGTTGAACGCTGCACTTCAAATTTCTTTTGCGTCACGGCATCCAATAAAAAACCCATGCGGTCGGCTTCAAGCCAAATGGCTGTTTCAAGTTGATTGCTTGGTAGCGTTTCGTAATAATTGGTGCGGTCACGATTGGTCGAGCCATTTAACGTACCACCTGCAGCCGTTACGAATTTAAAATGCTCTTCATCTGCCACATTGTCAGAGCCTTGAAACATCATGTGCTCAAAAAAATGGGCAAAACCCGATTTGCTGATTTCTTCACGCGCCGAGCCTACGTGATAGGTGACATCCACGTGTACCAAAGGGTCAGAATGGTCTTCGTGAATAACCACTGTCAAGCCATTGGGTAAAACATACTTTTCGTAAGGAATGAGTATTTCATCGCCTTTACGCGTGACTTTCTCTACCAATTTGGCTTGTGAAAGTCCCATTTGCAAAGCTAATCCTACTAATAGTAGTGTTAAAAGAGGTAATCTTAGTTTTTTCATTTTAAAATGATTGATTGATGAAAATGTATTTGGTTAAATATTACGTAATTATTTTTTTTTTATAGGGCTTCACCCTATTCTGA
>JANMYC010000018.1:0-2822 GCA_031381715.1 Saprospiraceae bacterium | reverse complement strand
TTACTGATTTGATTATCAATATTTTATAAATACGATTAAAATATACTTAGCGAATATTCGCTAAATACAAGCAAAGATAAAACGTTTGAGGAAGTAAAAAAGTTTTTTAGAAAAAAAAATGGATTTACTAGGAAAAAGGGGGAATAAAATCAAATTCCTTATAAAGTATTCTACCATTATTCATTTCTATTTCTATCCCTAGTTTTAATTCGACTCTATTAGCAACTTCTACTTGAAAATTAGTTTCTCCTAAATTATCAATTCCAAAGTAGTACATGCCAGTCATCACGGCTTCTCCTTTTTTTAATATCTCATATTTTTTATAGATGAGGGACTCTCTTGAATAAGACTTTGTAACTATTTTCAATTTTAGACTAAAAACATGAATAGATTTTCTACCTAATATCTCATAACTAAACGAACACTGTAATTGAAACATATTTGGCATAACACCTTGATTTGTATTGTAGGATGACATGTATATTATTTGGTATAAATTAATGTCAATATCATATTCAGGTTGAATATTTTTCCTATCGTAAAACATCATTTCAATATCATACTTTGATGCTTCGCGTACTGTAGAATTTTTTCGTATAAAAACCCGTTGAGACTCATTTTTGGTATCTCCTTTTTTATCTTTTTTTTGATAATTAATGATAAAAATTGGTTTTTCAAGGGTTGGTGGAACATGAATAATGCTTAAATGATTGCCGTTAAAGTCAATATCATAAGTATTCAAATCAAATAGATTACTACACTTTTTTATTAAAAGGTCTGGAACCTTTGATGAATCGCTCAGATTTGAGTCTCTAAAAGTGGCGGGGTGAAAAGATTTGTTTTTATCATCAAAACCGATAATAATAAAACCTTCTAAACCCACAGTATTAGCAATAGCTGTTGTATCCTTTAAAAACTCATTGATACCTTCTAATTCGGTCAAATCATACCATTGCCTTTTGAAATCAACTTTGGGGTTTTCAACATCCAATCCATTAATTGAATCAGTTAAATATTTCGCAACCTGTTTTTCAATTTGTTCTCTTGTCATATTTTAAAAGTTTAGAATACAAATATAAATAAAAAAGCCACCCCCTCAGTATTTCACCTTTGGAAGTGGCTTTTTTGAATCTAAAAAATGTAAAACCCTATATTTAAAAGTTAAAAGTAAAGACAATGTACTTTTACGGTTTTACATTTTAAATTTTACATTTTGCGGTTTCTTAAATCTTACTTTTCCAACTTTGTCAGAATCATATACGAATCCATTTCACCTTTTTTATTGTAGGATTCAGTCCGCACAACGCCCACGCCTTTAGCAATCCAAGTGGAGGTTTTAATGGTTCTTTTCATCATTATTTTGACTTCCGTTTCGCTCACTATCTTAAAACACTCAAAAGTACCGGCGGGTGTAGTAATGGACTCTTTTTTCTCCACTTTTCGATTCAGTTCATTGAAACGGAAAGTCATTAGAGTCATACCGTTGCTTTTCATTTTTATTTCAGTTTCACCGTTGGGCAAATCTTGACCTGCGGAAAGTGCAGAAGGAAATGAAACACCTTCGCCCGAAAGCTCCATTTCCATATCCTTGGGCATTTTCATTTCATTCATATACATGGACGATAAATCCATTTTAAAAACGCCATTATCGCATTTTACCGTAAAATCACGGCTTTCCATTATCATTTTACCGTTTTTATCGGACATGGTCGTAGACATAACAGCCTCGAACCCGCTCGATGTACCCGTGAAGATTTTCAAGGTTTGAACTTGGGTGGATTGTAGTTTGCCCTTACCATCGTAGGATTCCAAAGTGGATTTGGTGCCTTGTTTTGAAACATAATACGCTTCAGCACAATTTTGGGCACTCGATAAATTAAAAATGTGGATAAGGAAAAATAGAGAAAGGATTCTTGAAATTTTCATTGGCTAATTTTCTTTGAATGAATTTATTTAAAACATTATCAAAACAAAATTAAACATACGCCATCCAATAGTCAATAGGTTAACAAATTATTAACCCCTCAGTAAAATGGGCATAAAAGAGAAACGGCACAACTAATTGATAATCAATTAATTATGCCGTTTTATTGTGGCGGAGGCAGGACTCGAACCTACGACCTTCGGGTTATGCTTACCACTACAACTTTCGTTGCTTCCGACGAGTTATCGGAATTTGTAGTCTGGACTTTCTCTTCATCCGTTCTCATTTTAATGAGGGGTGGATGTCTGCCATTAAGTCTCTACACCTTTTCTATCAAAAACTGATAGAACTTGGCTCGGGATTACCACATTTACAGGCTTCCCCGAATTTGACAGATTGTCACATCAACATTACTATCGATGCAGCCCTTCTAAAATTAAATTCCACGCTTCTCTAAAACCCCATGATTTGGGTTTTCTTTGGCGTTTCTCAGTTTCGACTAAATGAATTTCGGAACCGTAACTTATAAACTCAGCAACAGGAAATACATAAAACAAATTTAATTCTTGAACATAAACAATCGCAAAATCAAAATCTTCCTTTTCATAGGGGCTTCTTTTTATTTCGCGTCTATTAGTTTGAGTTCTTCGATTATCTACGACGTAATTTGATTTTTTTGAATCAAACCAAGCGTATTTTACTTGAATTCTAACTAATTGTCTATCTATATCAAATACCAAATCATAAGGTAATCTGTCTCCTACTGGTTTCAAAACGCCCCAACCTTTGTTTAGAGCAAAAAGCACGGTTGCTTGTTCAGCAATATCGCCTTTTAGTTTTGTATCCATAAGCTATCTAATCTTAGAGCAAAATTAACTTGAGCCCGACGAGCTACCAA
>JANMYC010001599.1:0-3739 GCA_031381715.1 Saprospiraceae bacterium | reverse complement strand
CGGATTCTCTATTTTCTTCAAAACCATGTGCATCAGTACGCACTGCTGATATACGCGTTGCGGCCTCACCAAGCATGGTGAAAATGAGTTCTAAATCTGTCATATGGTCGCGTAAATTCTGCTTTTCTAATCCTTTGAGGTCTTTGTATTCTGTTGGTGTCAGACCAAAAGCCGCTTTAGATATTTCTGCCGTGAGAATAGAATATTCCTGCCCTTCTTTGACAATTTTATCCAATTTCAGTATACATACATACATAACATACATGCGATCCATTGTTTTACAGGTGTTTTACGGCTGTAAAACATCTTTTTTAACGGTAGTACAGGCAGCACATGAATATTGGCGAACGGTATTTTGTGTTTATTTATAAACCGAATTTTATCCTATTTCGGTATACATACATAACATACACGCAGTCCATTGTTTTACAACCGTAAAACAAGAATTCTAAGACTCATTATCTACTTCTTTATTCTCAGGCAATTCCCCTTTATTTTGCGATTCTTCTATCTGTTTTAAGAAATTTTCATTTGAAACCACTTTCACGTTTCGGTTCTTTTCATAGGATTTACGGGCCACTCCTGCCGCTGTGCCGCCCTTTTGTGCCACTTCTCTATTTTCTTCAAATCCTTTCGCATCTTCTTGAACAGCAATTTGGCGTGTGGATTCCTCGCCCAACATTGTAAAGATTAATTCAAGATTGGTCATGTGGTCACGCAGATTTTGAGCTTCTAAGCCTTTCAAATTTTTATGCTCGTTGGGTGTTAACCCAAATGTGGCTTTTGCAATTTCAGCAGTCAATATTGAATATTCCTGCCCTTCTTTTACGCCCCTACCCTTCCACTCGTCTGTCAGTTGTTTTCTAATATCAATGCTTTTCAAGCGCGTATCAATCCACTCGGCGGTATAACCTTTGGCTTTGTAAAGTTCTCTAATCCGTTCAATGCCCAATTCAGGGTTTTCAATTTCCTCCATGCGCTCCCTGCCCACTTGTGCCAACCACAGTTTGAACGGCTCCGCTTTAGGCGATGGAATAGACATGATGATACGCAGCATCCCCTCAGTATTGGTGCAATCTGTCAAGCGTTGGCGACCATCAGTGGCTGTCATTTTCAACTGCTGACAGACTGTCAGCAGTTGCGGCTCTCGCTTTTTCAGTGTTGCCCAATAGTTACGAGGCTCTACACTTTCAGTCAAAACCGCAATGACATCAATGACCGAGAAAAACCATTGCTCTTCGTGCCAAACCCGACGGATTTGCTTTTCTTGAAATAAAACGATTTTGTTATTCTGTTCCATAGTTGTTTCTTATTGAATAGCTTAAAATTGGAGAATAAGCATATTTTACCAAATGGGGTAATACACAAATGCTGTAATGTGCATTTGGTAATTTTACCATTACCCCGATATATTTGCATTGAAACTATTTCAAAGACATCAGATAGCCGTTACAGATTTGATTTAAGCCTTTAAAAACGGCTTCTATGCCATTAAAAGCTTTGAAACTTCCCCTTTATAGGTTTTACATTAAAACGTCTCAAAACGGCAATATTCCATACGGTAGCTATCAGCCGCCAACAGTTTACAATATTTTATCCGCCTTTGCTTTTTCAATATCAGCCAACATGAGCGACAAAATATAATCCTTTAAAGTCTGCTTGCGCAATACCCGCAAGGTATTAGCCGAGATATAAATGGACTGTGGGCAGTCAATCGAAACGCGTTTTATTTCTTCTTCCACAGGAGTATGTACCTTTTTGACAATCGCTGCTGCTTTATCCAATTTATCCAATTTGTTTGCATCTGCATCATTCAAAAGGTCGAGCATTGTTGATTTAGCCATTTTTCTTAGATTTTAAAATATCCATTAATAAATTTTGAACTTCTTCGCAAAAGGCTGTTGCCTCCGCTCGGGCTTTTCCTATTTGCTTTTCAATTGCATCATCTGCCCCAACATCTAAAACCGTCAAACCGAATTTTGTTTGTCGGCGGTGAGCAATGCGGTTTTCAAGATGTGTTTGCATGGGGTGAATACCGTATTTCTGAAAAGCTTTCATGACTTCACGGGTTTCAATGTCCTCGTTATTCCGCCCTGCGTACATGTTCATGACCGTATAAGCGGGAATTTCATCGCGCAACACTTTCACCTGCTCAAAGCGTTCGATAAACCGCTTAAACGACAAAACATCATCAAACGAAGGTACAACGGGCACTATCAGCAAATCAGCAAGGGCAATTGTCTTGGTCGCGCTGTCCGATAGTTGCGGAACGCCATCAATAATCACCATCTTATAACCGTCTTGAAGGTGCGTTTTGACATCACGCTGCAAGTTCTGAACCGTTGACATCGGAAAGACAGGAACACGGGTGGCTGTCTCTGGTCGCCGCTCAAACCAATCGCACGAGGTCTTTTGCTCCAAATCCGTATCCAATATACACACTTTGATACCTTGTTGGGCGAAAAAAACGGCAAGCGTTCGGCTTATCGTTGACTTCCCTACTCCGCCTTTCAAATTCGTGACTGCAATAATCATTATCTCTATTTTAAATTTTACAAATATACACGTATTTGGGGTAATGGTAAAATTACCAAATGGTAATTTTACCAAAAATAGAATTTTGCAATTTAAACCTATTTAAATACTGAGGGGTATCCACTTTTAAAATCAATTACCCCCTTTTTTTGAAAACGAACCACTCTACAATTCTTGGAATTCGTTTTTTAAATTTTAAAAAGCGATTTGATACCTTGTTGAATGAAGTCAATGGTAAGCGTTCGGCATATCATTAACTTCCTTACTCAGCCTCTCAAATTCATCACTGACTGCCCTAATCATTATTGCGATTTTAAATTTTACAAACACATCTGTATTTGGGGTAATGGTAAAATTACCATTTGGTAAAATTGCTAAAATTCGAATTTAGTAATTTTAACTTATCCAAATCTGTTCAAATACTGAGGGGTATGTACTTTAAAAATCAATCAGCCATTTTTTTAAAAAACGGTCCGCTCCGCAATTATTCAAATTCATTTTTAAAATTTTAAAAAGCGAACAACACTTTTGATGTTACTTTTTATAGGTAAAACTATAGGATACTATATATAGGTTTGGGCATTAAAATACACGTACTTTTGGTATTAAAATGCACGTACTTTTGGTATTAAAGTACACGTGCATAACTTGAATTATAACACAGGTATTAAAATGCACGTACTCTTTTTGTTATAATAAGCCTTTGGTATTAAAATGCACGCACTCGGTATTAAAATGCACGTACTCAAAACCGCGATTGGTATTAAAATGCACGCACTTTTTCTTTGTGCTATTTTGTCTCTACATAGTTTCGACCTCTTTTGGTATTAAAATGAACGTGGATAACTTATGTTTATCTCTTTATATTTATTTTTGTAAGATAAATTGTTTTTATATGTATCAAAAAGGTGTGGAAAACTTTTTTAACTATAACAAGATTCAGTAATATTCTTATAAAAGTGTTATAGTTGTGTATAAAGCACTCCGAATAGTAAATACAACATACTAAACACGATTTATAAAAGCAAAGTCTTAGTAGGAATCGGGGTAGGAGAGTTGTAAAGCATCAGGCCCTTATTGATGTCCTCTTGAATACGTGCACTTTGATACTGCAACATAACCACCTGTAAAGTACGTCTGAAAACCTGCTTAAAACTCTTCATATCATTATAACCCTTACCAAATTGCTCCTGTAAATTCACCC
>JANMYC010001593.1:0-3416 GCA_031381715.1 Saprospiraceae bacterium | reverse complement strand
AGGATTCTGCAACTTGAACAGCTTCTATTTTAATCATCATAAACTGTCATTTTTTGACAAATATAGAACCTTTTAACCGCATTTTTAACTCTGAAATTAAAAAGCGTGACACATCTTGACGATATGCCACGCTTTTATATTTCAATTTAAGAATAAATTTAAGGCTTTTTTATGAAATACATTTTCTGCACGCCCGTTTGGCTTGCTGTCTGTAAGCGATAGAACAACAAACCCGATTCATTAGCCGCTTTATTTTTAAAAATAACTTCATTGTAGCCTTTTGAAAAATAGCGGTTGATGTCTGAAATGACTCTGCCCGTAATGTCGTAAATGGTCAATCGAGCCATTTCATCGGTAGGCAGATAAAACGGAATAATGGTTTCATCGCTAAATGGATTTGGCTTGTTTTGTAAAAGTTCAAAAGGGCTATTTGTGGCAATTTTATTTTCAAAATTAAGTTTTATTGCCAATTCATTTCCTTCTGAATCATAGGCTACCCCCCACTTCCCGCTTCCGATACTCGGAACGGGATTTACTTCGTCAACACTATTTTGAGATTCTAAGCTCAAAATTTCATTCAAATACGCCGTTTTACGCGCTTTTAAAGTCAATTTTAAGATAGTATGATTATCCCATTTTTCAGCATTGGGGCTTGCCCATGCGGTAGTTATGAGTCCATTTTCTTTAAAAAGTGCATAATTACTATCCTCAAAAGATTTGATGTCGCCTTTACCAATATTTAAAATATCGCCTTTATTTTTATCAAAATTTAGAGCAAATTGAGAAGCAATAAGTTTATCGTCAGCCTTCACTTTTATGCTGATTTCATATTCCTTTCCAGCTTCCAATTTTTCATCTAAAACATTGATAGTCAAGTTGTTATTCAGTCCTCTTGACATCGGTGTTACCGTCGGAATGGGTAGAGCGGAGTTATTTACATCACCTACTTTTAAGGCTGTAAAATCGGCATTATTGATAGAAGTTCTCAAATTATTGTACACCAACACTTCTGGGAAATCACTGCCAAACGGGTTATCAAGATTCGCAAAAACAAACTGCTTAGGCACAAATCGCCACGAAGTATTATTCGGGAACTTGATGATAGACCTCAAAATCAAGCGGCGAATCAATAGCATATCCGAACCATCCACTTCACCATCGCGATTGACATCGGCGGCGATGATTTTGTAAGGCGAATTAAGCGGGGTGATACCCAAAATATGGCGGCTAATGAGCGCAATATCAAATGTGGTGACTCCGTTGCTTGGATTATCGTCTCTATTCGGCTGTACTTTATAGTTAATTCCTTCTTGTAAATTTGAGAAGGTAAACGCGCCATTAGTAGTCGGTTTAGTAAGATTTAAAGGCGATAAAGTGATATTTGCGAGGGCGGGCTTTAAGGTTTCCGTTGAAATAATACCACTAAACTGCTCTATATCTACACAATTGTTAGGAGCAGGAATAATTCTTATTTGAGTGTTACAAAGACTTGTATTACCTGATAAATCTTTTGCCCAAATCTCTAAGTTTTGGAAACCTGTATCCGTACAAATAAAATTGATAGAGCTTATATCAGGAAAGCCAGTCCCGTTGCCCACTTTTCTAATTCCGTATTGAATTTTACTTAAAGGCGTACATTCTGTCGTCACGGAAGCTACTAATTGGCTTGCAGAAACATCCACTGCTCTATTGGTACCAATATTAAAAGAAATATCTTTTTTGCATCTTATAGTAATTCCTGCATCATAAACTGCTATTTTTTGTACACTTGATTGATTGATGTTTCTGCAAAAATCCCTCAATAACCACGTTCTTTCAATGTAGTAATAGCCAGTATTACTCGAAAAATATACTTTATTATCAGTATATGTACTACTAAAATTGCAATAAGCGCTGTCAAGCGGTAAACCATCTCGGAAATAAGGATAACCTGTGCCTTTTATTACTTTACCATTGATGATGGTATCTCTTGGATTCGTATTGTAATACCCCTCAGTACAACCAACGCCTTTGTCAGTTGGCCAGATGACGTCTTCAATTCCGCTCGTTTTAACGTAGATAATTTGCTTACAAAGCGTTGCATTTTTAAAAGAATCTTCAACTGTAAAATAGCGAATAATGATTCTTGAAATATTTTGGGCTAAAGTGTAATTAAAAAACTTATCCGATGGAAAGCCTTGTGGAGCAGTCGTGAGCGAAGTATTACAAAGGAAATTCAAGAATTCATCTCTAAATTTAACGGTATAAGGCGAGCATTCATCAAACACTTGTGGTTCACCAGATACTTTCGGTGATGGAACGCCAGTTCTATCTATTTGACCGCAAGTGATGGCTCTGTCATTGGGGCAAAGTAACTGAGGGGGCGTTAAATCTTCGACTGTTACATTGCTAAAACAAGAGCTACCGTCAATATCAGATACTTTTACTTGAATTGTTTTACCCAACATATCCGCAGTTACTATGTTACCTGAATTGAAAATAGGGCTTTGAATGGATACATTGTACCTATCATAACAGCCAATTCTTGTACCCGTCAGTAATTCATAAGCTGAAAGTCCGGCAACACAATTTTGACCTAATTTTACTTTTATGCTGCTTTTACAGGTTATTGAACCATAAGTAGGGTAGTCACTGACGCCAATTGAAAACTGGCAATCGCTAAAATTGTTAGAAGGGTCAGTGGCTCTATATTGCATCAAATAGGTTCCAGTTCTAAAAACACTACCCGATATTTTGCCTGAATTATCAATTTGAGTGATAGAAAAGGAGCAGTTATCTGAAGCTGTGGGCAAATTAAATTGGATGCTTGCCACACATTCACCCGCTGGAAGTTGCACTGAAATATTAGCTGGGCATGTGATAGTCGGTAATATTACATCTTTGACCGTCACTTTGGCTACACAAATAGAGGTTAAATTAGAAACATCTGTAACTTTTAAATTGACATTATTGATACCTACATTGGCGCAATTAAGAGTTTTATTGTTGGTATCATCATCGAATGAGATACTTTTAATTGAGCAATTATCCGACGAACCATTATTGATTTGCGCTGCCGTTATTGAAACGGAAGCAGGATTGGTTGCACTCAAATTAACGGTGATGTCTTGACAAACAGCGGTTGGCGGCGTTACATCTTTTACAGTAACTTTCGCTGTGCAAGTTGCTGTTAAATCCGAAGCATCTGTTACAGTTAAAACGACATTATTAACACCCGTATTTGAGCAATTGAAAGTTGTTTTATCAAGCGACAAACTTTTAATCGAGCAATTATCCGACGAACCATTATTGATTTGAGCTGCGGTTATTGAAACGGAAGCGGGATTTGTTGCACTCAAGTTAACGGTGATATCTTGACAAACAGCGGTAGGCGGCGTTACATCTTTTACAGTAACTTTTGCAGTACAAGTTGCGGT
>JANMYC010001547.1:0-14556 GCA_031381715.1 Saprospiraceae bacterium | reverse complement strand
CCCGTTTTACCCGCTAATTGGCAGAAGTTTTTACCGTCTTCGGAAATCACATTGGCAGAACGCCTTAAAACTTTTGGGTATCAAACGGGCATGGTTGGCAAATGGCATTTGGGCGATGCGGACTCGCTCGCTCCATGGCATCAAGGCTTTGATTATACCCGATTAATCGGTAAAAATGGGCTTGATTACTACAATTATGGCATTTTTGAAGGCAGTTATAAAAAGACGTTTACGGACAATGGCAAGGAATATATGACCGATAAATTGACGGATTATGCGATAGATTTCATTGAAAAAAAAGATGCCCAAAAGCCTTTTTACTTGCATTTGTGCTATTCCGCACCGCACGTTTTGCTTGTGCCAAAGGCGGATAAATTGCGGAAATATTTTTTAAAATATGAAAAATACAAAGGCAAATACAACCCTGATTATGCCACCATGATTGAGAGCATGGATGAAGGAATCGGGCGGATTTTGGCTACTTTAAAACAACAAAATTTGCTCGACAATACGCTTATCATTTTTGCTTCCGATAATGGGGGCGTGGGTTTACCCGAATTGGGTCCCATTCCAACCAATTCTGAACCATTGAGAAAATGGAAAGGACACGTGTATGAAGGCGGTATTCGCGTGCCGACGATTATGTATTGGAAAGGCGAAATTCAAGCACAACAAGTTTGTAATCAGTATTTTATGAATACGGATTATGTACCGACTATCCTTGATATTTTGGGGCAAAACCCAACCGTTTCACCCGATGGTATGAGCATTTTACCTTTGCTTAAAAATCCCGAAAAACCGTTCAATCGGGGGGCAATGTATTGGCATTATCCGCATTTTAGCAATCAAATGAGCCGTCCCGCAGGGGCAGTGCGTGAAGGTGATTGGAAATTGGTGGAAAATTTTGAAACGGGGGAACTCGAATTGTTTAACCTCAAAGAAGACATTGGTGAAACGAAAAATTTGCTAAAAGAGCTACCCGAAAAAGCCCAAGCATTAAGCCAATTATTAAAAAAATGGCAAGTGTCGGTAGATGCCAATATGCCTATTCGGAAATAATTATAAAAAGCACCCCCTCAGTATTTGAGGCATTTTCAAGGTGTTTTTAAAGAAAAATCAATCAAAATAATAGAAAGTACCCCCTCAGTATTTGAGGCAATTTCGAGCCATTTTAAAGAGAAATCAAGTAAAAAAGTATGAAAAATATAGGAAAATTCCTTTTAATCCTCTTAGTTTCATGGTCGTGCATCAGTGCCAAAATCAAAACAGGCTACCCCAAAAAGCCCAATATCATCTGCATTGTCATGGACGATATGGGTTACAGCGACATCAGTTGCTACGGCAGTGAAATCAAAACCCCTTCGATTGACCGTTTGGCAAATGAGGGCGTGCGGTTGAGTGGTGTCTATAACGGTGGCATGTGCGTGCTGTCGAGAACGTCTTTATTGAGTGGAAAATGGTGGCCCCGTGCGGGGCAGGGCATTAGAAAGGGGACAAACGTTGCCCAAGAACTGCAAAAAAGCGGCTACAAAACGGGCTTAGTCGGTAAATGGCATTTGCAAGGTGAACCAAATGATAAGGGTTTTGATTACTTTTTTGGGTTTTTAAGCGGTTTTTCAAGCTATTTTGATGGCGGTAAAGATTATCGGTTGAATAAAACACCGTTCACCGATTTTGGAAAAGAGTATTACAGCACCGACGCTTTTACAGACCGTGCGATTGAATTTATCAAACCCAATAAAGACGAAAACAAGCCTTTTTTCCTCTATTTGAGTTATCAAGCACCGCACAATCCCTTGCAAGCCCGCAAAGAAGATATTATGAAATATCGGGGTAAATATCTCGCTGGTTGGCAAGCGATTAGAGACGCGCGGATTAAAAATCAAATTAAAATGGGCATTGTGAAAGAAGGCACAAAACTGCCCGATTATCCCAAAAATTTGCTTGATTGGAATACTTTAACGCCTGAACAAAAAGATTTGGAAGATTTACGCATGGCGGTTTATGCCGCTATGATTGAAAAAGTGGACAATGGCATTGGTAAACTCATGGAAACTTTGAAAACCAACGGGCAATTGGACGACACGTTCATTCTGTTTTTAAGTGATAACGGCAGAGACCCTTTTTCATCAACCGATGCCGCTATGCTTAAAAAGGGGATGTTGCCGGGCGATGCCAACTCTAATTGGCAAGTGGGCATGGGTTGGGCTTATGCGGGTAGTACGCCGTGGCGGTTGTACAAAATCAGTCAACACAATGGCGGTGTGAGAACGGGGGCGATTGCGTGGTGTCCGTCTATGATTAAAAAAGTGGGGACAATTCAAGCAAATCCTTTGCATTTGGTGGATATTATGCCCACTTTTTTGGATATGGCTTCGGCTAAAAGTTCGGAAACAATAGCGGGGCAATCATTTTTACCGCTTTTAAAAGGTAAAAAATGGGATAGAAAAATGCCGATGTTTTTTCAATACATGGACAATCGTGCCGTGAGAACCGATAAATGGAGTTTGATTGAAATAGACGGCGAAGGTTGGGAATTGTTTAAAAATGAAGACACGTATGAAATAAATGATGTCTCAAAACAGAACCCCGAAGTCGTTGCAGACTTAGAAAAAACGTGGCTAAATTGGTGGTTTACTGAGGGGGGGAATAAAACTTATGAGCCTACATCAACAAAAACAGGCGAGCATTACGCACCGCAAGGAGATAGAGGTACGGGTAAAATGTATCAACCTTCTGCCATGCCTGCGGCTTTGTCGGGTAGGTTTAAAATAAATCGTTAAATTAAAAAAAAACATCAAAATGATAAAGAAAAACCTGATTTTAACCTGTTTTTTACTTGTAAATCTCCTTAAAATCAACGCTCAAAACGTTGCCCCGTTGTATGTTTATGATTTTGAGTTAAAGCAATTTCCCATACCTGAACGGGTCGCTTTTTTAGAAAAAATGGGGTTCAGTGGCGTTACTTTTCCTTGCAATAATGCCAATGATTTGCCTACTTTGGACAAATACCTCGATGCCACGAAGTCGGGCAAATTCACTATCCCCGCAATCTTTAATTCCCACAATTTTACTGAGGGGGATAAAAATAAAGATGTTTGGAAAGCTGTTACGGAACGCATCAAAGGAAAAGGCATTAAATTATGGGTTATTTTTAATGGCAAACCGAAACCAAGCCGTTCAGAATTGACGAAAATGATTAAGGAAATGTCGGATTACACCGCCGCCGCAGGAGTAGAATTTGTGATTTATCCGCATGATAATACCGCTATTGAAACGGTGCAACAATCCGTAGAATTAATCAAAGAAGCGGGTGCGACAAATGCGTTTACGTCTTTTCATTTATGCCACGAATTGAGGGCAGGAAACGGTAAACGGCTGTTGGAAGTGGCTCGAAAATATGCGGCTTATATCAAATTAGCGAGTATTTCGGGGGCGGATTATCAAGTGCCTTACAATCATTCTTCGGATTGGAAAGACACGATTAAGCCTTTGTATATGGGCGATTTTGACCCGCAAGAATTTATGCAAGCCTTGGCGCAAATCGGTTACACAGCCCCGATGTTTTTGCATACTTTTGGCATAAAAGAGCCAGAACCCGAAGAAAGACTGTCAAAATCGCTCAAAAAATGGCACGAGATAAACGCCAATATTTCCACCATAATGAAGACCGATATAACTAAAAATCTTGATGCACCCGAAAGCTGTTATTTCGACAAAGGCTCGCAAGCGTGGTACGTTACGAGCTTGGGCGGCGGTGGTGTGCCGTTGGAAAAAGACGGTTTTGGTTGGATTTCTAAGTTGGATAGAGACGGCAAAATCCTCAAAAGCCGTTGGGTTGAAGGCTTGGATGCTCCGACGGGTATGGCGGCTTTTGGCAATACATTATACGTGGCGGATAAAGGTGTTTTGGTTGAAATTGACATTCCAACGGCTAAAATTATCCGCAAAATACCCTTAAAAGGTTCTGAATTTGTGAACGACGTGGCGGTTGCCCCAAATGGCGATGTCTATATTTCAGACACTTTTACCGATACGATTTACCGCTTGCCGCACAAGGGCGAGATAGAAGTTTTTTATACGTCCAAAGATTTAGAATACCCCAATGGTTTGTGGGTGGACGGCAATTACTTGATAGTCGCAACGTGGGGACCGATGACCAATCGCGCCACTTTTGAAACAAGTCGCAAAGGCACTTTAAAGAAATTGAACCTCAAAACCAAGCAATTAGAAAACGTCGGAACGGGCGCACCGATTGCCAATTTTGACAGCGTTGTTAAATATGGTGATTACTATTACGGCTCGGAATGGGTGGGCGGAAAATTGCTACGCATTGACAAAAAAGGACGTGTCAAAGTCATTTTAACGGGTTATAGTCAATTCGCAGATTTCGGAATTGACCAAGAACGCGGTATTTTAATGATGCCCGAAATGAGTACAAATCGGGTTTTCACCCTTGATATAAGCAAAAAATAGGGCAATTTTCCTTAGTAAAACGCGAAAAATGAGCAAAATACTGAGGGGGTGCTTTTTTACATTCACACACTTAATTCATTCATTTTTAAAATTAAAACAATGAAAAAATTCTTATTGGTCGTCACGTTATTCTTTGCCGTAGGCATTGCTCAATCATTTGCACAAAATGCTGCCGCAAAACCTAAAAAAGAAGGTTTTGTTTGGAGCAAACAATACATGGACGAGGCAGGTTTTGATGCCGCTTTGCAAGCCAAAATTGAAGCCTCAAAAAAGGCAAATGATGCCGAAGTGAAGGCTGTAAACACCGATAAGACGTTATCGGAAGCGGATAAAAAAACACAACGTGCAGCATTAGGCGTGAAACGCCAAAAGCTGATTAACGAAATGCTTTCCGAGGCACAAAAAGCTAAAATTGCGGAAGTAAAAGCGGGTATTGCTAAACGCAATGCGGCGATAAAGGAGTAAAAAGTGTAAATTCAAGTGGGCTTTATCTTGTTTAAAAATAGAGATAAAGCCCACTTGATTGCGTAATTTGGGCTTTATCTCATTTTTTGTTACCTTTACGACTTAAAATAGAGAAAATATGAATCCAATATTAATCGGTCGTAAAAAATAATTAGCGGCATTGACCCATTTACTTGACGGCAATAGGTCGGAGTTTGTAGCGATTTATGGTCGCCGACGTGTCGGCAAAACCTATTTAATTCGGACGGCTTTTGACAATAAATTTGCTTTTCAAGTGACAGGATTAGCCAATGCGACAACTGCCCAACAAATTACAAATTTTCACGCTGCTTTACAAAAATTCAATCCTTCGGCAAGTACAACGATGCCGACAAATTGGTTCTATGCTTTTCAGGAATTGATTGCGTTTTTAGAAAAGCTGCCTCAAGG
Source organism: Saprospiraceae bacterium (assembly GCA_031381715.1). Taxonomy (GTDB): domain Bacteria; phylum Bacteroidota; class Bacteroidia; order Chitinophagales; family Saprospiraceae; genus JAAFJT01. Next base: position 9,186 of record JANMYC010001547.1, on the reverse strand, counting down.
AAAAAAAGTCGTTTTTATAGACGAATTGCCTTGGTTTGACACACAAAATTCGAGTTTCATTCAAGCTATTGAACATTTTTGGAACAGTTGGGCATCTGCACGGCAAGATATTTTGCTCGTAACTTGCGGCTCGGCAGCGTCTTGGATGATTAATAAATTGCTAAATAATAAAGGTGGATTGCACAACCGTGTGACGAAACGCTATAAAATTGTTCCCTTCACATTGAGCGAATGTGAGCAATTTTTAAAGGCAAAAAATGCTGTTTTTGAACGCTATCAAATCATTGAATTGTATATGGTTCTTGGCGGAATTCCTTTCTATTGGGATGAAGTAGAAACACATTTAAGCCCTGCCCAAAATGTTGAAAGTATTTGTTTTTCTGAAAATGGTTTGTTGAGAACAGAGTTCGACAACCTGTTCAGCTCCTTATTCAATCATTCGGAGCGACATTTAGCAATTGTCAATGCCTTGGCTCAAAAAGCGAAAGGGCTGACCCGAAATGAGATTATTGAAGCCACAGGTAAAACAAACAGTGGTCATGTAACAAAATTGTTGGAAGAATTAGAAGCAAGCGGTTTTATTCGGAAGTACGCGCCGTTTGGCAAAAAGGCAAAATCAAGTCTGTACCAATTAATTGATTTTTACGTGCTTTTTTACTTGCGTTTCATCAAAGACACGCCGCTTTTTGATGAAAACAATTGGCTAAATGCCGTTGATAATCCAAAATATAGAACATGGAGTGGTTATGCTTTTGAACAAGTTTGTCTCTGTCATACACCGTGTATTAAAAAGGCATTGGGTATCAGTGGGATTCAAACGATGACCTCTTCGTGGCGGTCAAGTTCGACGGAAACGGGTGCTCAAATTGACTTAGTTATAGACCGTAGAGATCAAATTGTTAATCTTTTTGAAATAAAATTTTCTATTAATCCTTTCTCCATTGATAAAAAATATGCGGAAGAATTACGCAATAAAATAAGTGCGTTTAAGCAAGAAACAGGGACACGAAAGTCTGTTTTTCTCACTTTTATTACCAGTTTTGGTTTAAAAGCCAATCAATATTCAATGGGTTTGGTTCAAAGTAACTTCACCATGGATATATTATTTGATGAGTAAACGGAATAAGGCGCGTATGATAGTGAATGGTAAACGAACATAATATCCTGAATTTGACACGGCTTTGAGAGAAATACTGAGGGGGTCAGTTGACCCCCTTTTTTTGGGACAAAGTGATGCACATATTGCTACGAATAAGCGGTATGTTGCGTCACTTTTTTTATTTTAGTTTTAAAAATACTCTTTATGAAAATTATTATTTCAGCGTTATTTCTAAGCCTCTTTTCTCTTTTTTCACCTTCTGAAAAGAAAACGGCTACCGTTCCGCCCGAGAAAATGAACGTCATTTTTATTCTTGCCGATGATTTGGGTTGGAGCGATTGCACCTTGTTTGGTAACACAAAACTCTACGAAACACCCAATTTGGAACGGCTTGCAAAACGGGGGATGACGTTTTCAAACGCTCATTCGGCAAGTCCTTTGTGTTCGCCCACACGAGCGAGTATTTTGACGGGTCAAACACCCGCCCGAACAGGCGTTACTGCCCCAAATTGTCATGTACCTGAGGTCAAATTGAAGCCAACGCTTGCCGCAAAAGCACCTGTCGGTGATAAAGCAATCCAATGCGAATCGGCAACTCGTTTGAGTACCGATTTGCCCACACTCGGAAAAATGCTGAAAGCCCAAGGTTACGCAACGGCTCATTTCGGAAAATGGCATTTGGGCAGCCCGCCTTATTCGCCGTTTGAGCAAGGTTTTGATGTGGATATTCCGCATACGTCGGGGGCAGGGCCTGCGGGTAGTTTTGTTGCCCCGTGGAAATTTCCGAAATTTAAAGAAAACAAGCCGAAAGAGCATATTGAAGACAGAATGACCGAAGAAGCGATTAAATGGATGCGGTCGGTGGATAAAAATCAGCCATTTTACATGAATTATTGGCAGTTTTCGGTTCATGCACCCTTCGATGCCAAAGCCGAATTGATTGATTATTACAGACCTAAAATTGATACCACGCAAGCACAACACTCTTCAACGTATGCCGCAATGGTTCATTCGATGGACGATGCGGTGGGCAAATTATTGGATGAAATTGACCGTTTGGGCATTGCTGACCGCACAATTATCGTTTTTATTTCCGATAATGGCGGCAATATGTACAATTATATAAATGAAACGACAAAAGACGGTAAAAAATACACCACAACCCCAACGAGTAATGCACCCTTGCGGGGTGGAAAAGCGACGATGTTTGAAGGCGGTATTCGCGTGCCTTGCGTCGTGGTGATGCCCAAAGTAACTACGCCCGAAAAACGCTCCGATGCGCTTATTCAAACCACCGATTTTTATCCCACCTTGCTCAATCAGTTGGGGATTGCCTTGCCTCAAAATCATGTGCTTGATGGCGTTGACATAACGCCCGCACTGAGGGGGGAGGCTTTTACGCGCAAACCCATGTTTACGTACTTCCCACACGCGCCCAAAGTACCCGATTGGTTGCCTGGAGCCGTGGCAGTGACGGACGGCGATTGGAAATTAATTCGCCAATTTTATCAAGGCGATAATGGCAAACACGGCTATTTATTGTACAATTTGAAACTTGATATTGGTGAGAAAAAGAACCTTGCCAATAAAAACCGCAAAAAAGTAAAGGAGATGGACACCTTAATTGAGAACTATCTCGCCGAGACGAAAGCGGTTATTCCGATTCAAAATCCTGCATTTGACATATCAAAATATCATCCTGAACGGATTGGTATTCAGACTAAAAACAATCAATAAATGCTATTAAAACACCTATTTTATATGAAAAAGATGCTTTCCTTTTTTAAACTAACCCTTCAAAATGGATTGATTTTACCGTTGTTATTGTTCAACATTTCAATAACTAAGGCTCAAAACACGCCTAAAAAGCCCAATATCATCGTCATTTTAACCGACGATATGGGTTATGCTGACGTTGGTATTCACGGTACGGAAAAAGATGTTCGCACGCCTAATTTGGATGCTTTGGCAAAATCGGGCGTGAGAATGACCAATGGTTATGTCACTGCCCCGCAATGTGTACCGTCAAGGGCAGGACTGATAACAGGGCGTTACCAAACCCGTTTCAATCTTGAAATGAACGGGCAAGGACCCATGAAACCCGAAGAAATCACGATTGCTGAACGCTTGAAAACAGCGGGTTATACCACAGGTTTTTCGGGCAAATGGCATTTAGAAAGTGGGCGAGAAGAAGAGCAAGCCAATGTAAAAGATACCACTAATGGAAAACCCAAGCCCATACCTAACCGAAGCATTTATATGCCTGTCAATCAAGGCTTTGATGAGTATTTGGTCGGGGCAATGACCCGTTATTCAGCCTCGCATACACTTGATGGAAAGAAATTGGATAATGCCCCACAAATCATTAATAATAAAGCATTTAGAGTAGATGTGCAAGCGGAGTGGGCGGTGTCGTTTGTGGATAGAAACGCGGACAAACCCTTCTTTTTGTACTTGCCATTTTATGCGCCACACGTGCCTTTGGAAGCCACAGAAAAATATTTGAGCCGTTTTCCCGATGCCATAAAAGAGCGAAAAATGGCTTTGGCAATGATTTCTGCCGTGGATGACGGGGTAGGGGAGTTGGTGAAAAAATTGACGGAAAAAGGCATTTTGGAAAATACTTTGATTATTTTCCTAAGCGATAACGGTGCGCCTTTGCGAAAAGGGGCTTGGGATGGTTCATTGAATACCCCTTTATTGGGCGAAAAAGGGATGCTTACTGAGGGGGGTATTCACATTCCTTTTATCATGAGTTGGAAAGGGACATTGCCTGCGGGAAAGGTGTATGAAAAACCGATTATTTCCTTGGATATTGCGGCAACAGCTATTGAAATGGCAGGATTGAAGCCCGATAAAGCCTTAGATGGGGTTGATTTAATGCCGTTTTTATTGGGTAAAAATAAGAAAAGTCCGCATGATGTCTTGTACTGGCGTTGGAGAAGTCAAGCCGCAATCAGAATGGACAATTGGAAATTGGTGAAATTGACCGACCAAAAATCCTACCTATTTGATTTGAACAGCAAAGAAAAAGAGGATAAAAACGTGTTGGACAAAAACCCAAAAATCGCCGCCGAATTGGAGAAGAAATTATTGGCTTGGAGTATGGAAATGATACCGACGGGACTTCCCAAAGGTAAACCTTCGGCAGGAGATACTTATTTTTTCGATGCTTTTTTGAAGGATAAGTAAGAGATACCCCCTCAGTATTGGGACTTAAAATAGAGAAAATAGAATGATTAAGTTGGGTATTCTATTTTTTGTTTTACGCCTTAAATATGGAAGTGGTGAAAGCGTGTTGATACGCTCGCTTTATATAAATTTTAAAATAATATGATGTTCAAAATATTAAATTTTAATAACAATACGAATGTGGGTAAGCTGTTACACAATCATCGTGTAAAGGGCTTAGAAATAGTGCTTTTTCTTACGTTTTTACTATGTTTTTCCTGCAAATCGAGTAAATCCAGTAAATCTACCTTAGTAAAAGATGAGATGAAATCGAACTTCATAAACCCACCAGCCTCTGCTCAACCTGGTGTGTACTGGTATTTTATGGACGGAAATTTATCGAAAGAAGGGATGACCAAAGACCTCGAAGCCATGAAAGAGGCAGGTATCAGCAATTTGATATTTCTTGAAGTGGGCATCGGCGTCCCTCGTGGTTCCGTTGATTTTATGAGTGAAAAGTGGCAGGAAGCATTTGTATTTGGTGTTCATGAGGCAGAACGTTTGGGCATTAAAATACTTCTTGGGGCGAGTCCAGGCTGGTGTGGCAGTGGTGGACCTTGGGTAAAACCCGAAGAAGCCATGAGACATTTGGTTTTTAGTGAAACGGACATTGTAGGCGATAAAAATATAGATATTGTTTTACCTATTCCAAAACAACGCAGCACGCCGTGGCATAAAATGACAGACCCGTATTATAAAGACTATGCTGTTTATGCTATTCCGAGTTCAGTAAAACCCGTTATTGAAGATGTCAATGAAAAAGCATTGTATGAACGCTATCCTTATTCGTCGCACCCCAATGTAAAAACGCACTTACCAGCCCTTGCCAATTATGTGGAAGTGGTGGGTGACAAGTTGCTTAACCAGTCAAATACCCTAAATGTAAGCCAGTATTTAAAGGCTGATGGACGATTTGTATGGGATGCCCCCAAAGGAAATTGGACAATTGTAAGAATGGGTATTAAAGTAACGGGTGCAAGCACGCGCCCTTCCCCCGAGCCTGTTATTGGATTGGAAAGCGACAAACTCAATGCCAAAGCGTTTGAAAACCATTTGAAAAACTATACGGATATTTTGCTAAAACGCATAGGTAAACGCACAAAAGAAGCTGGTTTGACAGGTTTTCACATTGATAGTTGGGAAAGTGGTTCGCAAAACTGGACAGATGGCATATTGGAGGAATTTCAAAAAAGACGGGGTTACGATGCCGCCCCTTTTTTACTGACCTATACGGGTCGTGCCGTAAAAAGTGTAGAAACCACTGAACGGTTTTTGTGGGATTTGCGCCAGACATGCAAAGAATTGTTATTAGAAAACCATGCAGATTTTGCAAAAAATTATGCCCATAAAAATGGTCTGGAATTGAGCATCGAACCGTATGACATGAACCCTGCGGGGGATTTAGATTTAGGGGCTTATGCCGATATGATTATGGCTGAATTTTGGAGTAAACGCTTCGGTTATACCACCTACTATGCGGTCAATGAAGCAACTTCTATTTCACACCTTACGGGTCGCCCTGTTGTGGGGTCAGAAGTATTTACATCGAGTGGAGATGAATTATGGCAGGAATACCCGTGGTCAATGAAAGACCAAAGTGACTGGGCATTGGCAAGTGGCATCAATCGGTTTATTTTTCACACGTTTGCCCATAAACCATTTGATGACTATCGCCCTGGGATGACAATGGGGGTTTATGGCGTGCATTGGGATAGAGGACAAACTTGGTGGTCTATGGTCGGTGCTTACCATAAGTATATAAGCCGCTATTCTTATATGCTACAACAGGGTCAAGCTGTTTCGGATATACTCTATTTGACCCCCGAAGGCGCACCCATGGTTTTCACACCGCCTGCGGATGCCTTAGAAGATAATGGCAGAATTCCCGATAAAAAAGGACATGGTTTTGATGGTTGTTCACCTAAAATGCTGGTGGATAAGGCAGTGGTTGAAAACGGAAAAATAGCGTTCTCCAAAGCCTCTTCCTACCACATCATGGTACTGCCCAATGTCAATACCATGACTCCAGAACTTCTTAAAAAAATAATGTCATTGGTCGAGCAAGGCGCAACAATTATTGGTTCGCCCCCTCTGAAATCACCAAGTTTGGTGGACTATCCGAATTGTGATGTCCAAGTAAAAGCACTGTCTGAAAAACTTTGGGGTACGCTTCAAGTACCTAATGAAATTACTCAAATAAAATACGGAAAGGGGTCTATATTTTGGGGCGGTGATTTGAGTAAAATGGATGCCAAAAAGGTTTTTCCCGATTATGGAAATACTGCCAAGATTTTATCAAAATTGAAAAAAAATCAAGAGTTTAGCTCAAAAAACAATACAATAAGGTACGGACATCGCCAAACTAAGGATAGAGATATTTATTTCATAGCCAATAAAACGGCAGATTTTCAAGAAACAGCGTGTACTTTTCGCTCTGTTGGAATACCCGAATTATGGATTGGTACAACGGGTGAAATTAGAAAAATTACCAATTATACCGTGAACGATGGGTTAACAACCATTAATCTGAAATTTTCACCTTCTGAAAGTTTTGTCGTTACTTTCTCAAATGATGCCAATGCAAAACCAGTCGCACAAACAGGGAAAGACAATTTTCCTCAATACAAAGACTTTGCAAAAATTGAGGGTTCATGGAAAGTGCTGTTTGACCCAAAATGGGGAGGACCCGCAGAAATTGAATTTGACAAATTACAAGACTGGACTAAACATCAAGAACGAGGGATAAAATATTATTCGGGCATTGCCACGTATAAAAAAACGATTAATACCCCTAAAATTAATCTTGAAAAATCCGACTATTATATAAATCTCGGTGAAGTACATGACATTGCCAGTGTAAAACTAAATGGGCAAAAAATGGGCGTTATTTGGTGTGCACCATGGCAAATTAAAATTTCAGATGCCCTCAAAGAGGGCGATAATGTATTGGAAATTGAAGTTGCCAATCGTTGGATTAATCGCTTGGTAGGTGATAGACAAGCACCTGATGCCAATGTTAGAAAAGTGAAATTTGAAAACGGTCTTCTGGGTGGAAAGGAATACACGACAGGAAGGTACACTTTTACAACCGAATTAGCGATGCGTGCCTTTAAATTTAAAGAACCGCTAATTTCTGGATTGTTGGGATCCGTTACCATTCTTGAAGTTTCAAAAGAGTAATAATTGAGCGGGTAAAGTCACCCCCTCAGTATTTTACGTGAAAAAGCTTTTTTTAAGATAAATTGAAAAATTATGAAAAACGCCACCCTTATCTTTTTTCTTGTTTTTATAGCTGGAAATACGCTTATTACCGCTCAAAGCACACCTAAAAAACCCAATATCCTCTACATTCTCGTTGATCAATGGCGGGCGCAAGCAACGGGTTATGCAGGAGATAAAAACGTCATCTGCCCCAATCTTGACAAGTTGGCTTCGGAAAGTGTGAATGTCAAAAATGCGGTGTCGGGTACGCCTGTTTGCACGCCGCATCGGGCATCGTTGATGACAGGGCAATACCCTTTGACAAATGGTGTTTTTATGAATGATGTTTTGTTGGACACCAATAATGTGACGCTTGCCAAAGTCTTTGCAAAAAACAACTATACCACGGGTTTTGTCGGCAAATGGCACATTGACGGGCATGGGCGAAACACGTATATTCCACCGACCCGCCGACAAGGTTTTGATTATTGGAAAACCTTGGAATGTACGCACGACTACAATAATTCGCCGTATTATGCAGGAGATTCTAATAAAAAACTCGTTTGGAATGGCTACGATGTGATAGCCCAAACCAGCGATGTGTGTACGTATATGGCAGAAAAAGCCAAAGCAACCCAGCCGTTTCTCTTGTTTTTATCAATCGGTAGTCCGCATGACCCTTACCAAACAGCGCCCGAAAAATACCGTGAAATGTATGAAAACAAGGACATTATCGTCAATGAAAATGTCCCTGCCGACAAGCGGGAAAAGGTAAAACGAGACTTAAAAGGCTATTATGCCCACATTTCAGCGATTGACGATTGCATCGGTAAAATGCGCCAAACTTTGAAAGATTTGGGCATTGAAGACAACACAATCATCGTTTTTACTGCCGACCACGGCGATTTATTGGGCGCACACGGCGGTTGGAATAAGCAACAACCGTATGAAGAAAGCATCCGTGTCCCGTTTCTCATTCACTATCCACAGGCTTTTGGAAAAACGGGAAAAACATCGGAGGCTTTGCTCAATTCGCCCGATATTATGCCGACTTTATTGGGTTTATGTGGCATTTCTATTCCAAAATCGGTGGAAGGCGTTGATTTTTCAGGCGTTTTCAAAGGGATTAAAAAAGATAAAGTTAAGCAAACACTTATCGCTTGCGTTCAACCTTTTGGACAATGGGCAAGGAAAATGGGCGGTAAAGAATATCGAGGCATTGTTACGCATCAATACACCTATACACGGGATTTGAAAGGGGCGTGGCTCTTGTTTGACAATACAAAAGACCCGTTTCAAATGACGAATTTAATTGGTAATGCAGCTTACAAAAACGTTCAAAAAGACTTAGATAAAGCCTTAAACAAGGAATTGCGCAAGCGAAAAGACGACTTTCAATCTGGTATGACTTACGTTAAAAAATGGCACTACTTGGTTGATGAAACAGAAACGGTACCGTATATCAAAGTCAATTATGAAGGGAAACCGATTATTGAAAAATAAAAAAAAAGGGGTAAAATACTGAGGGGGGTAAGTTTATAAACCTGCCTGCGTGAATTTTTAAAAATTAGTGTAAAATAATGAAAATCAATAAAACACACCTTATTTTTTTAATTATTTGCTTTTGCAGCATCAGCACATTCGCCCAAAAAACG
>JANMYC010001497.1:0-7694 GCA_031381715.1 Saprospiraceae bacterium | reverse complement strand
AGTGTAAAATCAGTCAATTTCAGTGTAATCAGTGGCTAAACGGAGCGTGAGCGACTATATGGCTAAGCAATTACCCCTTTTTTATACTATCTCACTACTAATCAATCATCTATAAACAAAATTAAAAGCTTGAACCTTCTCGTTATTAATTCCTACAATCAATTTTTTATTATTTAAATAAACCATATCCCGTACGTCACCCCTCAGTACAAAACCCGTTTGAGCTTGCGGAACGGGCATAAAATGACCTTTGCCATCACCAATCAAAATCAAACAATGGTTCGCTGAATAATGCCCGTATTTTATTCGTGAAGTGGAATTATTACCCGCCAAAATCAAGTCCTTTTTACCATCGTTATTCACATCCAGTGTGGATAACGCGTAAATGGGAGAAAATTGGGCTTCAATACTGACCTGTCCCGATTCCGATTCTCGGAACGGGAGGGGTGTCATGTTAAAACCCGTTCCAGTATTTTCAAAATAACAAGTTTGCAATTGTTCCGCTTTGAGGGTTTGAGCATCTTTCAGCTGGTCATTTGTGAAAACATCCGTCAAAGTCGCTTTGGAATAAGACTCATAATTGGTAAATTTCTTCTTTAAAAACACTAGTTGCTCCAATAAATCGTCGCGCGAAGGTGCAGGATAATTTTTATCGCCTATGTAATAACTCATAATCGGATAAATAGCGCCATTACCCGCAAAATCTTTAAAAGTCATAGTCGCTGGCTTTTCGGGTGAGGCTTTGATTTGAGAGTTGAGCCCCAAATTGCCAATCACCAAATCTACATCGCCGTCGCCATCAAAGTCCTCCGCGAGCAAACGATTCCACCAACCCGACGAATTCTTCACTGACCACATCTCATCTTTAATGAGTTTTCCATTTTTATTGATAAAAACCGTCACAGGCATCCACTCTCCCACCACCACTAAATCCAGTTGATTATCCTTATTCACATCTGCCCAAACGGCGTCGCGCACCATCCCAATTTGAGCAATTTCGGGCGCAATCGCTTGTGTTTTATTTAAAAAACTGCCTTTTCCGTCATTTATCAACACTGTACTGAGGGGAGGCATCGGATATTTTGATGGCACCACATAACCACCAATGAACAAATCCAAATCACCATCTTTATCCACATCACCCGCTCGGACGCACGCACCGCTTATGGTTTCTATCGGCAATGAACCAGTCTTTTTATTAAAATTACCTTTTCCATCGTTAAAATAAAGGCGATCTTGTAAAGCAGGGTCATTTTCAGCGAACTCATAACCACCACTCACCACGTACAAATCCAAATCTTTATCACCATCAGCATCAAAAAAAAGAGCATCGCCATCTTCACAATTTACATCAGCTTGGAATGATGAATTGGCTTTTTGATTAAAATTACCGCCACCATTTTGAATAAAAAGCCCACCAACTGAACCTTTTGCGCCGCAAATATAGACATCCTCCAAGCCATCATTATTCACATCTCCCTTCGCAATGTGAGGACCACAGCGAGACAGGAAATGCGGTAAAAGTGTCTGCGTTTTAAAATCTTGAAAATCATTTTCAAGATGTTTAAAATTTAAGGCATTTGAAGCCATAAAAAAGGGTGTGGTACTGAGGGGGTAAGCATATTGTGAATTATTGGATTTTTTCTCAATTGCTAACGTTTGATTGGGTTTTACTTGAGTTAAAACCTGCATTTTATCATCACTCCAAATCACCACGATGGAATCAATCACGGCATTTTTACCCAATCCAAAAACCAAATTTCTATCTACACTCGATTCATAGCCACGTGAAGGAATATTTTGTTGAAAAAACTGCTGCCCACCCGCATGAACGCTGACACTTGCACCGATGGCATCCACATTAGGCGCATCACTTTTTAATTTTATTTTGATATAGTTATTTTTAACGAGGGTTTCAGCATTGTTGCGATACACCCCAGCGTAATCATTTATTTTGTTGACCACCAAATCCAAATCGCCATCATTATCCAAATCCGCGTAAGTTGCTCCCGATGAAAAGCCCAAACCACCCAAACCCCAATCCTTTGTTACCTTTGAAAACGTCAAATTACCGTTGTTTTTAAACATATAATTCTCGGTTTTTGAGCCCGGCATTTTTTGCAAAAGTTCTTTTAAAAGCTCATTTTGAGGCAGTTTTTTCTGCGATTCAGTGGCTAATTCGGTTGAAAATTTCAGAAAATCCATGTTTGTGTAGTCTTTCACGTAGCCGTTAGTGATAAACAAATCTTTCTGCCCATCGAGGTCATAATCAGCACACAGAGCTGTCCAACTCCAATCCGTATTGGAAACACCCGCCAACTGCCCTATTTCACTAAAAGTACCATTGCCATTATTGAGTTGCAACATATTGCGGCTGAACTGGTAGTGAAAACCGTTTTGAAACAGCATTTGCACCTTGTCATAATTGTCCGCGCCTAAGTGCATTTTCTGCGTGGCATTGTCTTCGGGGAGCATATCGAGCGTAACAAGGTCTATTTTACCATCATTATTAAAATCAGCAGCATCCGAACCCATCGAAAACAGGGAGACATAATCAAAAGCCTCTCGCACGCTTTCCTTAAAAGTGCCGTTTTTTTGATTGATAAAAAGGTAATCCTCTTCATTAAAATCATTGCTCACATAAATATCCAGCCACGAATCATTGTTCACATCAAAAACAGCAACGCCCAGACCAAAGCTCAAAACATTGCTCGTAATGCCCGCCCCCTCAGTAATATTCGTGAATTTGCCATTATCATTGCGGTATAATTTACTGCCATAAAGGTCATTTTTCTGCCGTTTCAGATTCACTAATTCTCGCTTAAATCCAGCAAAATCGTTGGAAGAATGATTCAATAAAAACATATCCAAATCACCGTCTTTATCCATATCAAAAAACGAAGCCTGAGTTGAAAAACCCGTATCAGCTAAGCCATACTCATCCGCTTTTTCAGTAAAAGTAAGATCATGGTTGTTGATAAAAAGGAGATTTTTACGCCTCGATGCATCCTCATCGGCAGAGCGACAAATGTAAATATCAAGCCATCCGTCGGCGTTAATATCCACCATCGTCACACCTGTACACCAACCTTGTTTATCTGCAATTGTAGATTTCGGGGTAATATCTTCAAATTCAAGATTGCCTTTATTTAAATAAAGACGGTTTTTAACCATATTGCCCGTAAAACAAATATCCACCAAGCCATCATTATTTATATCGCCCGTAGCCACACCGCTGCCGTTGTAGAAATATTGGTAATTCAGGACGTTCAACTCGGGACTTTCCTCCAATAAATTACGGAATTTGACACCCGTTTTACCTTCTGAAAGTGCAGTAAAAAGGGTATCTTTTTTATCAGAACAGCTTGATAATGAGAGAATTATAATGAGGCAGTAAAGAATTTTCTTCATAGGTATGACTTGAAATTTATTCGCACTTCATTGCAAATTTTGGAAATATCCATTATATTTGATAATATTAGTTTTTTAAACCACATAAAAAATTCTTCAATGAAAAATGTCCTTGTCCTCTTGATAGCAATCCTTATCGTTTCTTGTAATTCGTCCAAAAATCTTGGAGTTAATGTTCAAAGCCAATCCAATATTGTAAAAGTAAACATCGGAGCTGCCAGTACAAAGAAAAATATAGATGTTTTGGTTAAAGATTTAAAAAAACAAGACATTGGACTAGAAATCAATGAACTCCAATACAATAAAAAAGGAGAAATTAGCCGTATCGCTATTTCTGTAAATTCGGGTTTAGGACATGCTGGCAAGGCTTCGTTAGGCAATCTTAATAGCTCTGAAGCTATATCTCCAATAAAATTTATCGTTGATAAAAACAAAAATTCGCGTATGCCTTTCTGCATAGGTAATTGTGACACTAAATAGTATCAATAGTCCGTGCATTTTTTTTAAAAATTAGTTTTATAACTGATTGATAATCATTTTGAGACACAACCAAAAGGAATCAAAAGGAATTAAAATATAGCCAATTCGGTTTCAGACAAAATCTTATTTTGCCTAAAATTAAATGGTAATTTTGCTATTATGTCGATTTTAAGCTTTTAAAAAATGTAAGGACTATTGTAGTATAATTTTATCTAAAATCATTACTGCGGACTTTCCTCTCGGATGCACCACCACTGCGCCCGTGGTCAAACCCTTTCTGGCGTTCCAATTCAATCATAGCTTTTGGGCGAAAATTGACAATAAAAGCACGGCGTTGCGAACTCGTAGAATTACCCCGACTATAATGCAGCGTACCACCATGATGGAAAATGCACGACCCTGCGGGTATCTCTAGGGCTACCCCCTCAGTCTCAGAGGCATCACAGGTCAATGCGCCACCTTGTTTACCCGCAAAACGGTGTGGGCGTACGGGTTTTAAATGAGAAGCAGGCACATACCACATGCAACCATTATCAACGGTAGCATTATCCAAAGAGAGCCAGCAACTGGCAGCCCGTCTATCAGGCATATCAATCCAATAGGCTGCGTCTTGATGCCAAGGCGTGGGCGTATCTGTGAAGGGAGCTTTATTGATGAGCATATCAAAATCCATTTCAATATCATCTCCCATTAAACTTTGGGCGATTTTCAAAGCTTTTTGATGATAAGACATGGATAAAATATCGGGAACGAAATCACTGGGCCACATAATTTGAGTGATATTTTCCTTAATAGTACCATTTCCCAGACCCGCACCAAGGTCAGAGCGATTGGCGCCCGTGTCAATAGTACCATCTAAAAAATGGTTATAAATGGATTTATACTCGGTGATTTCACCTGGGGAAATAATATTTTCTATCACCAAATAGCCATTTTCATCTCAAAAACTGCGTTGAGAAGAAGTTGGTTTCATAGCCGTTTTTAAAAAAAAAGGAAAAAAGGCTGCTGCTTTAAAAGCAACAGCCTCAATGATATCTAAACAACAAGAATGTTAATTTTTATCCCACCAAAGCGGTGTTGTAGCTTTATCAGGACCCCCAAGGAGAGGAACTGCTGCTTCAACAGCCGCTTTATTGGTATTTTTTTCAAAATCAATGAACGGAATACGGCGTAAAACTTGCCCTACTGGCACATCCGCATTATCACTATTAACCAACGGATAAAGTTTGGGGAATCGAGTTCGACGGTATTCCGCCCAAGCTTCAATGCCATCGGGGAATACAGCCAACCACTTTTGAGTACCAATTTGCTCGCGCTGTTCGGCAGCCGTTGCGCCAAATTTGATAGGGATATTAGACAATGCAGGTGATTTTTGCGAATCGCCCGGAGCCATTGGTGTTTTTGTGCTGGCTGTATAAGCTGCAATCTTAGTTGCGTCAGTAACGCCCCATTGCTTCATGGAAGTTTCAATGCCTTTTTCATACATGGCTTGAGCAGTGCCGCTCATATTCCAGCCATTTACCGCACCTTCGGCACGCAATAGATAGGCTTCTGCAGCATGTAAAATGTTTTGTGGCGCTGTACCTTGACGATTCCAAGCTGAGCCGCTACCTGTCACCCAACGGGCTCCAACATTCGAATTGGCATTATTACCATTAGCAGCATCGCCTAATTGAACTGGAGATAAGCCATTTCTCAAACCTTCATACGTGTTAGTGGTCGTAGCCGGTTGGAAATAAACGCCAATGCGGGGGTCTTCATAACCTTTTAAAACAGACTCCATTGAAGCACTCATACGGAATTCATTCCAAACTGAAATACCCGCCAAGCCATTAAAATCATCACCATCATTGGATTTTGTCATGTACGCATCGTCGGCGATGTCAGTCATTACACCACCAGCTACCGCCGCTTCAGCTTCTGTTTTAGCTTTAGTAGGATTGACTTTTGAAATCCGCAAAGCCAAACGCAAACGAAGTGTATTAGCAAATTTTATCCATTTATTAACGTCCCCTCCGTAAATCAAATCGAAACTGCCATAAGGTTTTTCAGTTTTTTTACCATTTAATACAGTAACAGCTTCGTTTAATTTCACGAAAAAGTCATCATAAATTTTGTCTTGCGGATCATAAGCAACTGTTTTAGCGGCTTCTCCTGCTTTGAAATATGGGATAGGTCCATAATAATCCGTTACACGGTGAAATGTATAAACCCACATAATTTTAGCCAAAGCATTTTCCGCCGAAGCCTTATCCGTTTGATCCAAAAGGGTTTTCAATTGAGGTACTGCCTCCGTGTAAATGGGTCTCCAGTGCCATTGCATCCAGTCCATCCGAATTACATAGCGGTCAGAAGGGAAATAAGTTGCCGATGTCGCATAATACTGCGCGTACAAGTCAGCAAACAAATTTTGGGCAACTTGATACCGCCAAAATGCGTAAGAAGAAGCCGATTGTGCCTTTGAAAACAGGTACGGAAACTCTGTTTTAGTC
Source organism: Saprospiraceae bacterium (assembly GCA_031381715.1). Lineage (GTDB taxonomy): Bacteria > Bacteroidota > Bacteroidia > Chitinophagales > Saprospiraceae > JAAFJT01. Next base: position 1,311 of record JANMYC010001497.1, on the reverse strand, counting down.
AAAGTTGTCAGCTTGGTTTTATCGGTGTTGAGTTCTTCAAAGTCTTTTGTACAAGACGCAAAATACACCATAGATGCACAGGCTAAAAATGCTGCAACACCCAACGACATAAACTTTATTTTCAAGTTTTTCATGATGATAAACTTTTAATTTAATTATTTTGAAATGCCCTCTCTCAAGCGTTTTATACTGAGGGGGTAGTTATAAATTAATATTCAGAAATTTTAAAAACAGCATTAAAATATTGATTATCAATATTTTACAATCTCTTTCTATTACTTTTTATTTAAAATTTCTATTAAAATCCTAATTGTAAATTTAAACCAATTGTGCGCGTAGAAGGTAATGAGCCATACTCAACACCCTGAAAGTTGCCCGCGCCCAAGTTAATATCTGGGTCAAAGTTCATTTTACGGTCAGGCATACCAGCAATATTGAGCGTTGCTTTTCCACGGTATAAAAATGCTAAATTGCGAGCAACCAATGACAGCCGTATACTTTTGATTGTATTGTTATTGGGTTTAAAATTATAACCTAATATCAACTCTCGGATACGCACGTTGGTTGCATCATAGGTAAAGAATTCACCAAAGCTGTAACGACCACCCGAAACTGTTGTCCAGAAGGTTTCAGCATTGATAGCTTTTGTATTTTTTTCACCTGTTGCAGTCACAGCATCTAATACTAAACCGCCATCTCGGAAAGCCGAAGTATAAGCCCCAGTACCATCAAAAGCAAAATTGGCTTCTGAGCCCGAAACCATAACACCACCAAAACGACCATCTAACAAGAAACTCAAAGAAAAATTGCCATAGCTAAATGTATTGTTCAAACCTAATGTAAAATCAGGGTTGAAATTACCAACTGATACCTGAGAACCGCCACCTGCAGTGCTACCAACAGGCTTACCATTAGCATCTACAATACGACGACCTTGGGCATCTTTTTTCCAACCTTCACCATATAATTCACCATATTTTTCTCCTTCTTTTACAATTGGGCCTGCGGTACGACCGTATCCACCTGCTAAGAAGGCTTGCTTAATGTCATCAGCTAATTTAACAACTTTGTTAGTGTTCTTAGCAAAATTCATAGCTACATCCCAATTTAAGCCTTTTGCTTGGCGAATAGGGACAATATTCATAGTTAACTCCACACCAGAGTTTTGAATATCACCTGCATTGATGAATTGTCTATCAAAACCCGAAGCGGCAGCTAGATTTAGTTCCAATAATTGGTTTATAGAATTAGTTTTATAAACTGTTAAATCAAAACCCAACCGATTATGAAACATACGCCAATCTATACCAG
>JANMYC010001451.1:0-4680 GCA_031381715.1 Saprospiraceae bacterium | reverse complement strand
CGAACTTTATGGTATCAATTAACAATAAAATCCGCTTTGTTATGAAAACCATAAATCGCATCCTCGTTCCAACTGATTTTTCAAATAATGCTCGTGCTGCTTTCGAATATAGCTTAGAAATGGCTAAAACATTCAATGCATCCGTGGACGTGGTTCATGTTTACTCCGATTACGTTCCAGAAATGCCCCTTGCCGATCCTACTTACATGATGGGGCAGACCGTTAGCGAACTTAAAGAAGCTTTGCTCAATTTTGTGGATAAAGAAATGGAAAGCGGGGAAGGCATAATGACGGATAAAAAAATAAAAGTACACTCTCAACTGCTCAATGGTGCTGCGGCTCCGTCTATTATAGAATTATCAAAAGACTATGATTTAGTTATCATGGGCACAGCGGGTAGCCAGAGTTTTGGCGAAATCATGTTCGGTAGTGTTTCTACCAATGTATCGCAAAAAGCGCTTTGTAATGTATTGATGATTCCGGAAGGTTGCTCCTATAAAGAGATTGATAATCTGTTGTATGCTTGCGATTTTGACCATAAATCGTTCAAACACGTGGGTTTAATAGCTGAAACAGCCAAAGCTTTTAATTCAAATGTGCATTTACTTTTTGTTAAAACGGAAGACAAAGAGCGCGATAATTACAACGTTGATTTAAGAGATATTGAAACTGTCTTTAAAACGCAAGCCCCGAAACTGAATATGTACAGTCATATTGTGGAAGAAGTGGACGTCGTGGAAGCCACAAATGTGTACGGTAGAAAATACAATGCTGACATGGTGGTAGTGGTCACTAAATACCGTAAGTTCTGGGAACGCATCCTACATTCCAGCGTTACGAGAGAAATGGCGATTTATAGCGAATTACCCGTTTTGGTAATCAAGGCTTCTGAATAAAATAAATTATAAGTAAGACAACTGAGAGGGAAGCTGAATCAGCTACCCTCTCAGTTGTTATGCCCAAAATGAGCATTTTAATAGAAAAACCCCTTCCCTATTACCCGCATTTTATTTCAATAAAGCTGAATCTTGAAAAATGCGCTCCAATAAGTCGGCGGGTGAAATATCTTGTTCGGCTGCTCTAATGCGGAGTTTGCGAATCCACTCGGGTTTTATCATGGTATTGTATTTAATTCTGCCATCGGCAATTTCTTTTTTAGGTCGCCCAATCTGCCGTGGCGGTATTGCAGGCTGCTGATACTGAGGGGGGGGCGCTTCAGCCATAAGTGTGGGCGGCTGAATGGGCTTGCCCGTCACCAAAGCAACCGTTTGATTAACAGAAGCCAAATCGGGTAAACTTCCACTGCTTTCGGTGTTAAAAGCGTCTGTGTTGATTTCTATTTTATCGGCAATGGGCAGAATGCGCTGTTTTTTAATCATTTTATATTTTTTTACGTAATAAACTTATATAAGTTCGTTACTTATTTTACTTAATTATACCCAATACTTTCGCTATTTCATTTATCCAAGCCACGAAATTTTGGTGTGCTGTATCGTTACTTGCCGCATCGTAAAGGCTCATGTAAGTATCTCCATCAGAAAAAAGGGCATAATCGAACAAATAATTTTTCAAAAAGGGCAATTTTTCAGAAACTGTAATGGATTCAATGTCTTGAATCAAAAATTGATTCTTCCGTGAGCGGTGGCGATACATATTCACAAAACCAAAAGATACCAATTTACGATTCGATAATTGCCGAGCGGCTTGAATTTGCTGCACAAACCGCAAATATTTGAATGTAGAATCCAGATTATGATTGCCAGATACAAAAGGCAAAAAGAGATAATCCACGTACATCAACGATTTTGAAATCTCTTGTTGCGTCACATCTGCCTTAGCATCCAACTTTCCCGCGGCATCAATGAGGATAATTTGATATTCTTGATCCAATTGAGTGATATTGTTCTGTAAATCCGAAATGGAATAATCCAAAACGGGATATGGCTCGGGTTGTGTAATGCCATAAGCCGTTTTATCAATAGTCCGACACGATGAAATTGATTTTTGATCATCAATATCCACTATCACCACTTTCAAATTAAAAGGCGCTTGTGAGAGCGTAGAAGCCAACATCAGTGTGCACTGAGATTTTCCTACCCCACCCTTTTGATTGCCAAACATTAAAATTTTTGCCATGAATTATTTTTTAGTTATTTTAGTGCAAAAATATAAATTTTACTTACTTCTGCAAATAAAATACTTAATTAAAATAATTACTTAGTTAAGTTAATCGACTTTAATACGCAACAAAGTATCTTTAAAATGCATGCATTTAATTTTTGTACTTTGAAAAGTCAGTAGAATAGCTTTGAATTTTATTTATTTAAAAAGATATGAGAAATGAACTTGTAGGTAACTGGTATTTTACCGCAGTTATAATAAAATGCGCTCAAATAATTAATTCAGAATAAATTCAATAAACTTAATTAAGTTATTTACTTATTTAAGTTTATTACGCAATAAATAAAACACAAAACATAAACATAAAAGAGATTGCGTAAAATTCTACCCGTTTATGAATTCCCAAAGGATGTATTTTAAAAAATTACTCGCTCCCAAATAGAATTTTAATCTTTATTACTTTCAATATCATGCATTGGAGAAATTCTAAATTTCTCCAACTCTACATATGGTATAGTAAGAAGAAAGCCCTTTTCAAAAATAAACAACTCTACATTTTAATGTTGTTTATTTTTTATTTCATTTAACAAGTTTTATTTTTTAGAAGCGCCGTATTTCATTGATAATCAATTAGATATGAGAAATATTATGACATAAATGGAACTAATTATGACAAATTTGGTATTCAATTATGACATAAATGGAACTGAATTATGACCATTTTAGAACTAACTATGACAAATTTGGAACTATACTATGACATATCTGGAACTAACTATGACAAGAATAACTTGTTTGTCATATTTCCCGAAAATTCTTATTTTTGCCCTTATTTTAGGCGTATATGACCCTAATATTGACATTAATCTCTTTTATATGTTAATTTTTTTTAATAAAAACTGTCATTTTTCGATATTCAGAGAAATAAATTCAGTGAAATATGTGGGTTAATATGACAGATTTGGAACTCAATATAATTCATTCAGTCATGATTAGAAGCAATTTTTTATGCTAAATATGACATTTTTTGAACAGAATTATCTTGTTTTACACGCTTTTTGAACGAATTTGAATATAATTAAAATAAAAAATGAAAAGCCGTTACGAGAAGAGTTTATATGTGGTTAGCTCAAATGACCTCATAAATGCAAAATACAGCTACACACTATGGGAAAAACGCGTGTTTTTGTACATGATTAGCCAATTGCGCCGCGATGGAAAGGAATTCCCGATTATGCGCATCCCCGTAAAGGAGTTGATGACTTTTTATGGAGCAATGGGAAAAAGTGAGTATCAGATAATTAGGAGCGTTCCAGAGAATATCATTAAAAAGCCTTTTTACATACCTTATGTGGCATCAAATGGTGAAAAACGGTGGATGTTTTTCAGTGTTATCTCGGCAGGTACGCAGCCAGATGCTTCTGAGCAGCGAGAAGAGTCATATATTGAACTTCAATTTAACCCCGTTTTGATTCCGCATTTATTGGAGTTAAAAGAAAAGTTTACGAAGTATAATATCCGAAATATCAGCGAATTGCAAAGCGTGTATTCCATCCGAGTTTTTGAATTTATTAAGGAAAATGAATTTAAAAAAGATGGTTTTGAGGCATCCATCAATGAATTGAAGGAGATGCTTTTCATGAAAGCGGAGGATAATAATGGCGTAGAATTGTATCCACTCTATGCCGATTTTAAAAAACGCGTTTTAATGAAAGCTCAAGAAGACCTCACTAAATACTGTGATACAACTTTTGAGTTTGATGAAATAAAAGAGGGTAGGAGAGTGGTGTCTATTTATTTCAGACCGATTAAAAACAAAGACAATAACTCTATGACCAACCCCTCAGTATCGGCGACTTCTAAGAATGCAGAAAGTACCGCCGCAAGCATTTTGAGTGATTTGATTCCGCTGGCGCAGAGTATGGGCATCGGGGCGGAGATTTTACAATTGCTGATAGATACACAGAATGAATCTGATATTAAAAATGGCTTGAATTACACTTCACGTGAGTTCAATCAAGGTAAAATAAAGGACAATGTCGCGGGATTCTTTATCAATGCGGTTAAAAACAAATATACCAGCCCTGCCTTTGAAAAAGAGCAGAAACAAGCTCAAACGGCGGCGGATAAAAAACTGAAAGATAAAAAAAGGAAGGAATTACATAAGCAATTGGAGCAATTGAGCGAGGAGTATTTTTCAAAATTGAATGATATTATCCGTGAAATTACCAATCAAGATGATTCGATTACCCAAAAGGCGATTAATGTAATTAAAAAAGAGAATACAGCCTTTTTTAGATCTAAGAAAATGAATGTGCATACACTCACTTTGGAGGATTTTAGAAAAGATAAAGCCTTGCGAGAGTTGGTAATTCAACAAATACAAATTCAAAATCCCCGCTTTTTCGATGCCTTGGGCAATGACTACGTGGGACCCATTAAATCTTTGGAAAGAGAAATAAGAGAGTTGGGGGGATAAGCGTTTTTTTGGGTGCGTGTTTCGTGTTTTGGAGTATGAAGTACAACCCCGAAACACGAAACACGCACTCCAAAAAAACG
>JANMYC010000849.1:0-5645 GCA_031381715.1 Saprospiraceae bacterium | reverse complement strand
ATCCACCCTACTTATAATGGAATTTATGTTAAATGAAGGACTTGACATTTATTATTCATCATACAATTTTGTTAATTTTTGGCTTGTGAGCATAAACGCACCGAATAAGGTTTTTAAGTCTCGTTCTTCTGCTCCTTTAAAAGCAGCGTCGTAGCCTTCAAATCGGTCGTTGTTGATTTGAATCAGCTTATTCAAAGCTTCAATCGTTTTTTGATTTTCCGTTGTTTTTTCCTATTTTTTTTGCTTAAAAAGCGCGTCAGGAATTTCTACCGAACTGTCCATTTCTGCCTTATCATCCCAACGTAATTTGTTTATGTATTTTTTGGGCGTCATGCCAGTAGCATCGTGGCGGGCATCAAATGATTTTTCGCTTTTTGGGTTTTTCTTCCCTACTTCGACGCCTTCTTGCCCACCTTGAATGGTCATTTTTTTGCCTGTCGTAGGATTTATTCCTTCGGCTTTCCAAGTTTTTCCTTCTTGGGTTGCCTTTGATACTTTGAAATTTGCCATATTGTTAAAATGAAATTAGTGTAAAATGATGAATTACAGAAGCGTACTCGTTCTGTTTGGATCTAATGCATCGCTATCGCCAACTTTTGGTGTCGCGGCTGATGAGGTGGCAGATTCCTTTTCAGGAACGCAGTTTGGCACTTTTTTGCCATTTTTGGTCTTCATGCCTATTTTTTCGTAGCCATTCCAACAAGGGTCGTCTGCCCGCTTTTCGGATGCTTTTGGTGCATTTTTTTTCTTAGTTGCCATAATTATTAGTTAATATTTGATGAGGTGTACTCCTCAGTCATGCTTTCAGCTTGATGAAGCCGAAGGCATCACAATTTTGCCTATTTTAACAAAAACGCTTGACTATTTTGTTAATAATTAAGCGTTTGTGTATGTAAAAGAACTTGCGTTAAGGTTTGAATCTGACGCAAGTTGTGGTGATTGTTTCAAATCGGCAATGTGCCGCTATTTAGTTCGGCATAAGCACTTTGTCAATCACATGGACAACGCCATTAGAGGCGGGTACATTAGCCGTGATAACATTTGCCCCATTTATCATGACTTTCCCGTTATTGATAGACACTCTTAGGATGCTGCCTTGCACGGTTGTCACCTCTTGACCGTCTCTGAGGTCGGCTGCCATTACTTTGCCACTCACCACGTGGTAGGTAAGCACTTTTGCTAATTGTGCTTTGTTTTCAGGTTTCAACAGATTGTCAACGTCCATTTGAATGGCTGCAAAAGCGGCATCCGAAGGTGCAAAGACGGTAAAAGGTCCCGTTCCTTGGAGGGTTGCTACGAGTCCCGCCGCAGCTACGGCAGTAGCGAGCGTTTTGGTGTTGTCAGAAGCGACACCCACGATGTCTTTTTTAGCCGTAACACACGAGGAGTTTGACATAACAACTGCCAAGAGCAAAGTGGTTGTTAAAAATAGGCTTGCTATCTTTTTCATTTTAAATCAATTTTTTTCCTGCAACTGGCAGGGCAGATGTGAAAGAATTTTCACGAATGAGAGTGCTTGAAAGGAGCTTCTTTGTCGTACTTTTTTTGTTGTAATGCTTAAATATTAAAAACAGAAAAATACCGAAGATTTTCCCGTTGTATTTGTATGTATTGAGGGACGTATCTTGGGTATTTTCCTGTTTTGTGTAAAGGTTTTTCTTTACATGCTTGGCAAAATAACCTTGTCAACGACGTGGACAACCCCGTTAGATGCCTGTACGTCAGCCGAAGTGACGTTCGCACCGTTTATCATCACTTTACCGCCTTTAATGGAAACTTTCAACTTACCGCCTTGTACGGTAGTGAGTTCTTGACCGTCCTCAAGGTCGGCTGCCATTGCTTTGCCAGCTACCACGTGGTAGGTCAAGATGTTGGCAAGTTTAGCTTTGTTTTCGGGCTTCAACAGGGTATCCACCTCCCCTTGAATCGCTGCAAAAGCGGCGTCGGTTGGCGCAAAAACCGTGAATGGACCCTCCCCTTGGAGGGTTTCGACCAGCCCTGCGGCGGTCGCTGCGGCTGCTAATGTTTTGGCACTCGCAGAGGCAATCCCAACGATGTCTTTTGTGGCATGACTAACTGGTGATTCTGTCATAATGATTAAAATTTATTAAAGATGTTTCCTGCAACTGGCAGGGCAGTTGTGAAAGAATTTTCACGGGGCAAAGTTGTGGGTGGTTGTGTGCGTTGCTGTTGCACAATTTTTTAAATTTATTGCATAATTCACATATTACACCTCTGTTTTAACGTAAAAAAGCTGCTTTTCCTACAAAATACTGAGGGGTCTGTTTAGCTTAAATACTTAGGGCGTTACCGCCAACGCGTCGTGCATTGATTTTATAGAATCGCGGTCGGCTTTTAAAAGCGCGTGTTGTGCGTTTATCATCGTTTGTTGTTTAGACATTAGATGTTCCAGCTCATTTTTCAGCACATCTTGGTAAGTTTCGTCGGCAACGTTCTCACCAAACTCGCACGAATCGAGAATCGCTTTGCGGTCTTCGCCTGTGATAGCAGCTTTTACGTCCATCCAGACACGGTGAAGTTTTCCAGACACTCTCGTGCTTTCCGTAGGGACGCCGCCCAAACGGGTCACTTCGTCCACCAATTCTTGTTTGCATTTTTGGCTTGTCAGCATGAACTGGCTGAAATGCGTTTTCAAGTCCTGTTCTTCTGTTTCCTTGAAGGCGGTGTCGTAGCCTTCAAGGCGGTCGTTGTTGATTTGGATGAGCGTGTTTAACGCGTCAATCGTTTTTTCATTTTCCATTTTAAAATGTTATTATTTATTGGTTAATAAAATTGATTCAAAGAATTAGACTTTAATTTTTTCTTCAACTTTGGCGCATTATTCCAGACCAACTGCCCTATGGTGATAGCCACTTTAAAAATCCGAGACCGTGTCGGTATGTTCTGCTACCCATTTATCCCTTTCGATGGCTTGCGTAAAAGCAGACCCCCCAAACTAAAAGGTGAATCGTTAGCCAAATCAATGGCAACTTGCTCGTTTTTAAGGCTGTGAAGAGCCGCGATAGGTGGAAATAATCCTTCATGATAAGCAGGATTTTATTGTTTTATTTTATTAAATGAAACACTCAGATTTGCTCGGTCATTTTAAGATTAGTCAAATCAAATTTACACTTTTATGCTCCCTTGCACGCCCGTCACCAAGTTCGACCCCGTTGCCACAGATGCTAAGAATTTGAAAAAATTAATCATTTTATTGCCATCTGTATCCCAATAATAGGCACTTTGGGTATTGACTTTTATGAGTGAAATATCGGGGTCATCTTTGCCTTGTTCAAACCATATTTTTGCAGCTGGCGACCACAATTGTTCTATTCTCTTATGGTCGGTGCTAATTTCGGCTACCCCATTTACTATCATGTAACTACTTTCGCCTGGGTGTGAAAAAATCAATTGGACAAGATTATCTTCTTGTACTTCACGGTTTTTATCGCTGTTGATGTCGCTAAAAAACCAAATGTTGCCTTCGTCATCCACTTCCTGTGCCGACATAGGTCTGAAGGTAGCCCCATCATTTCCCTTGAGATTGGTGCTGAAAAGGCAAATATTTATGACAGTTACCAATTCTTTTAGTTTTTCAACGCCTTCATTTGCTTTCAAATTTTTAGTATTTTCCATTACTTTCTATTGTTTTACTGAAAAAATAGCCTCAAATACTGAGGGGTGTAATTTTACTGTACGCACAATCCGCCGTCCACAATTTGGGTCGTGCCTGTAATAAACTGGCTATCATCGCTGGCGAGGAATAAGACCAACCGGGCAATTTCAATAGGTTCAGCATACCGCCCTAATGGGATGGTAGCTTCCAAGGTTTTCTTTACATCTTCTCCATGACCAGAGGCAAAACCGTCTTCAAACGAACGCATCATTCGGTTATCAACGGGTGAAGGGTGAACAGAATTCACCCGAATTTTTCGGGGTGCGGCTTCTACTGCCGTTGCGCGCATAATCCCTACGACGGCGTGTTTGCTTGTTATGTAAGCGCTCACGTTAGGGCTGCCCACAATACCCGAAACAGAAGAAGTCATGATGATGCTGCCACCATCGTTCATGTGCGGCAAGACATATTTATTGCCTAACCAAACACCTTTCACATTCACAGCCATTACTTCATCGAAAACATCTTCGGGGTATCCTATAATCGGCATAACCACACCTTCAATGCCTGCATTGTTGAAAAAAACATCAATTTTACCATAGATTTCGACCGTTTTATTGACGTATTGTTGTACATCTGATGCTTTTGTTACATCGGCAACGCAGTAGGTTATGTTTTCTGCGGCTATGTTTGAGCCCGTTTCTCCACCCAATTCTGCATTCGTTACAGCAATTGCTTTTTTCAAATCGGCTTCAACCAGATCCACTAAAACAACTTTTGCGCCCTCTTCAAGAAGCAGTTTAGCGGTTGTCTTACCAATGCTGCCTGCACCACCTGTGATGATTGCTACTCTATTCTCCAGCCTTTTCATGATGAATTTTATATTTATGATTTTGAATCAATACTAATAATGGCACAAAGTTGCGTCTTATAGTTTCTTAGAACCTTACACAATTGTTAGAATAAATTGCGTTATTCACATGTTTTTTGCCATTTACAAAACTACGTATCGTGCAAACGTTTTATTTTGTCATGGTCAGCTTTTATCAAGAGATATTGTGCATTAATTCAGTCCGTGAATGTTTAACGATTCACGGACTGAAGTCCGTGATACTGAGGGGTACTCAATTAGCGTTCATAAATTCTTTTTCGGTAAAATCGAAGACCACAACGGGCTTTTGCACCTGCTTTTTTGCGGTTTTGTCTTTAATTTTCTGGGCGTATTTATCCCTTATTTTTTGGAAATCCAGACGCAATTTAGCCTTGGCGTTTGCCTCCGTTATGTCGGTGGAGTCTTTCACAAATTCCGTCAACGGCGGGTGTGATTCAAGTCGGACATCGCGATTTTTGCAACGTATCTGGCTGGTTTTCAACATTTTATAAGCGGTTGAATAGGTGGAGCACAACAAACTTGAACACAAAGTTTGCTGGGTGGAGAGCAGTGTTTTATCCGTTTTTAATTGGACAAATAACAGGCTCATAATTTCTTCGGTCAATGTTTTATCGTTCGTAATCCATAGAATACTGACGTACATCATCAAGGCATATTAGTCACAGAGGCATTGCCAGCCTAAAAAATTATGCTGCTCAATAAGGCACATAATTTAGATGTCGGACATTAAATGTCGAGATGTAATCATGATTTAAAGTGGTTAATTTGATTATTAAATATTTTTATCTATTACGGTTTTTTCGCCATTTCTTCTTCCAATTCATGCGCTTCGCTCAATGCAATCGCAATCGCTTGTTTGCGATTCGTGACGATGACGCCGCTTTTTCCAGAGTGCAATTCGCCTTCTTTAAATTCGTGCATCACTTCCGCAATTTTGTCTTGTTCGGGCGTGTGTACTTTTTTAGTGGTTACTTTTCTTGTTTTTTTCATTGTTTTTTTCTTTAAAAATGATAAAAAATGCCCGTTATACTGAGGGGGGCTGTAAATCGAATGATAAAGTGATTTTAAGAAAGAAATTCCGTTTAGCACCATTTCTATTTAAAACAATGTACTGATTAACGGGGAACAAGCTCGCGT
>JANMYC010001437.1:0-2283 GCA_031381715.1 Saprospiraceae bacterium | reverse complement strand
GCTTTAACGGGATTCGACAAAGTCCTGCACCCCCTCAATATAAATGTGCTTAAAGCCCAAATGAGCGTCAGTGTAGGTGCAATCAAAGTGAATAAGCTTTTAGCAGAGTTGGGTAAAAATCCAGATAAAAAAGAAATTACTGTTAAAATAGATGTTCTATTGAATGACCCTGATTGCCGTAAAACAGCTATACAAGATAAATTATTGGCTTTGAAAAAAGAAATCAATAATCCTTGGCGGGCTTTAAAGTTTTAAAATACGCCATTCCTACCCCCTCAGTAAAAAACGGTTTTAGGTAATATCCTCAAGCCGTTTTTTGTTTTGAGTGTGTACGTGTCATTACAAATGCGTACACGTAATGACACGATTTTAAAAATAGATGTTTTCCCACTCAATTTTATACCTCTATTCTCTATTAAAACCCGCCTCATGGGGATTTCAAATTTAACCTCCTAAAATCATAAATCAGCCTCAAAAGTAAATGGCAAAGGAATATATAGAACGATTTATACACACTTGTAATGACGTGTCATTACAAGTGTGTACAAATTCGGCATTTTAGCCTGCATTTTGACTAACTGACTTTTAAAAAGCTATCATCAACTTCACTTAAGCACTATTTAAAGCTTTTTAGACGGTTTTCATTATTGAAACGCAAACTTGATGGTAAACTTCTTTTAAAATGCTCAAATTCCAAATTTAGCTTGCCTTTGTATTTCAATAAGTTCAGCAAAAAAATAAACCGTACACACTTGTGTTGGTTTGTCATTACAAATACACACTTGTACGTATCGGTTTACACAAGTAAAGTTTTGTGTAAATTTGTCAATAAAAGTGTTGTCTCGTACAAATAAATATTTACATTTGCACACAAGTATTGACGTGTCATGACAAAATCAAAAATTTGAAACTATGATAATAGCTGTTACGAACTTAAAAGGAGGTGTTGGTAAAACGACTCTATCCATTAATATCGCCGTTGCTTTTGCGCAACGAGGGAAAAAAGTATGTCTCGTGGATTTGGACGAAGGTCAAAAATCAGCGATGGTTTGGGGAGAGAATAGGGCAGAAGCTAAAAAAGAACCTTTCATAAAAGTGGAAACGCAAGCTGCCAAACAGCTTTTTTACAATATCCCAAGTTTGAGGGAAAACTTTGATATTATCATTATTGACGGTTGTCCGACCTTGGCGGAGGTGCAAAGTCGCATTATCTGGTCCGCCGATATTGTCATTATTCCGGTGCGTCCATCCGAGTTGGACTACCGCAGTTTTGAACAATTTTTGGAACAATACGACCGCTTAGCAGCCGAGCGAGAAGACAATCGAAAAATTAGGGGTTTTGTGGTTATGAACGGCATTGTAGCCAAATCCAATATCGCCAAAAACGTGGAAGAAGCTCTCAGTCATTACCCGCAACTTCCGATGCTCAAAACTCGATTGGCGCAACGTTTGGCGTATGCTGAAAGTGTCAGCGACGGGGTAGGCGTGATTGAGTACAAGGATGAAAAAGCCAAAGCCGAAATAGAAGCACTGACGGATGAATTAGAAACGATTATTGCCAATTTCTAAAATTATATGAACAATGAAAAAGATTTTACCTAAAAATATAACGCCCGCTATATCAGCCGAGGATTTAGAAGCATCATTTCAGAAATCAGCTACATCTATCAATAAAAGTCAAACTATAATAACAACCAATATCGTTGAAAAAGCCCCCAATACTGAGGGGGTCACATCGAAACCCGCGACGAGTAGTAAGCGAGACGGTAGAAGCCGCATTTCAATAGATATACCCGACGAATTATTCGCAAAGATAGAACTGCACAAAGACGAATCGGGGCAAACCATGACGCATCTTGTGGTTTCGCTGTTGAAAAAATTCTTCGCGGAAAAAGCAACAAATGTATAAAATGGCATAAAAAACACGAATAAAAGCTGTTCCTTTGATAAAAAGGAGCAGTTTTTATTTTTAACTATAACCATTTTAGGACAACATCAACAAAAGAAGCAATGTTGTTGTATTTTATTTATTTACTCTGTTTTTGTATTTTAATGCTTTTTAACTAATTGATAATCAATTAGTTATACACTTAAATATAACCATTTTAGGAAAAAATATAACTATTTTAGGGTTTCATATAACCATTTTAGGAAAAAATATAACTAAAATAGGAAAAAGTATAACCATTTTAGGAAATTTTTTTGTTAATTTACACCCGTATTTGACCCGTTTTAGGTGTTTATCTATAACTTATTTAGGTATTTGTCTTTTTTACCTAAAAA
>JANMYC010001374.1:0-6531 GCA_031381715.1 Saprospiraceae bacterium | reverse complement strand
GTCTTCGTCTCCGTCTTGCACTTCCATGCGGTCGTAGTTCAATGAGCGACCGTCCACGCGGGGTGGCGTTCCTGTTTTCATGCGACCTGCTTCAAAACCCAACTCAACCAATTGCTCCGTGATACCTTTTGCTGCCGATTCGCCTGCGCGACCGCCTCCAAATTGTTTTTCACCGATATGAATCAATCCATTTAAAAATGTACCATTGGTCAAAACCACTGCATCGGATTCAATCTCGATGCCCAAAGCCGTTCGCACACCTTTTACGCGATTATCTTTTATTATTAATCCGCTCACCATCTCTTGCCAAAAATCAATATTGGGGTGAGATTCGAGCATCATGCGCCATTTATGAGCAAAGAGCATTCTATCGCTTTGCGCACGAGGACTCCACATAGCAGGCCCTTTAGAGCGATTAAGCATACGAAATTGAATCATGGTATGGTCTGTGACAATACCTGAAAATCCGCCTAAAGCATCCACTTCACGCACTATTTGACCTTTTGCTACGCCCCCCATGGCTGGATTGCACGACATTTGACCAATCATCTGCATATTCATTGTCGCTAATAGCACTTTTGAACCCATGTTGGCTGCTGCAACGGCGGCTTCGCATCCCGCATGACCCGCACCGACTACTATGACATCGTATTTTTGAAACATTTTAATTTTTAATTTTAATTTTTACGTCTTTTAAAAACATAAACTAAATCTGTTTTAGTTTTATTAAAGCCTAAAAATATTTGAGTGGCAGCACCAGATGAACTAACTTCGGCGATAGTATCAATATACTCCCACTGATTATTATACATGAAATTAAATAATTGTGCGGGGCTTCGGAATGCTTTTAGAGTATTTTTTTCAGTAGCAATAGTCCATTGATATCCTTCTCCAGCATCAATTCCCACAATATAATTTTTACCGTTTTCTGCTAAAATTGCGTGGACATATTCAACAGCCATGGTATCTAATTTCGCATAACGTAATTTAGAAGGGTTGTCATCATTAACTAAATTTTGTGAAAAAATGGAACTTGACATATACAAACCCATGAAAATAAACAGTGCTTTTTTCATTTTAGTGATTTTAAAATTTGCTAAAAGTCCGCAAAGATACACTAAACTACCCAAAAATGAAAACGGTTACACCCCTCAGTATGTAACCGTTTTTAAATTAAAAAGTTATCATTAATGGGTGATTAATCCAAATTGAACCTATAAGTGATAGTTCCACACTCGTTAGCCTCGCCTTTAGAAAATTTAAATTCTTTCGCATTCTGTACTGCAAGGTTTATCAAATCAGCGTCAAGAGTAGTCGAACCAGCTGCCTTGAATTTTGCAGTAATTATTTGTCCTTCTGCATTGAGACATATATTTACAGCTACCCTTCCTGCACCAATAGCTCCTTGTTTCAAAGCTGGGGCTGAAATTAATGTCCGCATATCCAATCCACTTACATCGCCAGGGCTTTCGATAACATTTTTAGGCGCAGCAACCACGGCAGGCGCTTTAATTTGTAAAGGCGCTTCCACTTTCGGTTGCTCAATAGCTTTTGCCGTTATTTCCTTTGGCGATTCCGTAATAGCTTTTTGTTTCATTTCAGCTTTGGGTGCGGCTGCATCGGTAGTGGGATAATCAAATATTATTGAGACTACTGCTTTGCGTGAGAGAGAAATTTCGGTTTCATCTTCTTGCAGCACCACTAAGCGATTATTTTGAAAAGAAATGACCTTGCCTTTTATGGCAGTGCCGTCAGCTTTTGTGATAATATCTTGTGCTTGAGCAAATGAAGCAACCAATAAAAAAAATGAGGCAATTAATATTCTATTTTCCATGTTTTCTTTTTTTGATTTTAAAGATAATATTTTGACGTAAAAAAACAAAAAAGTAGCCTATTCTTAATTAAAAGCCCGGTTTATTGCCATTTTTTTTATTGTCATCATTTTTAAATTATTAAAAAACCAACAGAAAACTTTCAACAATTGTTTAAAATTAAAACATACCCCTCAGTATAAAGCCTTAATAATCAAGGGGTTATTTTTTTTGTTTTAAATTATTTCAAACAAAAGGTAATTTTTTTATGAAAAAATTTGTTTATAAAAAATAATTGTTTTAATTTTGAACCATTAAATGTTGGAAATGTTTAAAAAACAAATTCATCAAAGGTTTGAAACAATTTTCTTAACCCAACAAATGTGAATCACTATGATACGCGAAGACAGGGTCGTACTCAACGAAAGATTTATAAAAGTTTTTAAAATGCTCGAAGAGCGTGGCACCATCGTCAAAAATGACCGCAATGGAAAAGGGGTTGGTGATGTGGCTGAAAAAGTACTCGGAAATAAAAGCTACGGACATATTATCCGAGCATACCTCGATGGTGGCAGTAAGCGCGTCATTGATTATGGTCAAGCAAGATCATTTTGTCGCTCTTATGGTGTCAATGAGGAATACGTAATAGATGGTGTAGGCTCTCCTTTTGATAATGATACTCCCGAAAGCAAGCTTTACAATCTATTCATGACTGGAGAGTCAAAAGGTGGTAATATCCTTTTCACCAGTGTCGAAGCCTTTGCGGGTACTGCTGTGGATGCAGGAAGCTTTACGCGTGAGAGCAGCAGCTCGTTCGCAATTCCAGGTATATCAGGCGGTAATTTAGTTGCTTTCCCTATTAGTGGTAACTCAATGGAACCAATTATCGGTAATGGAGATATTGTTATTTGTAGAGAGGTAGGTAGCCTCCAAGATATCAAGGATAATGAAATCTATGCCGTGCGTTCAAATGGAAATGTGTGGATAAAATATGTGCAAGTCATTAAAAATCGTGCGGGTAGAGTTACCCAGCTCAAGCTTATTTCAGCGAATTATTTAGAGTATGATCCATTCATTGAAGAAGCCAATGAATACACTAAACTCTTTAAAGTGATTCGCAGAATTAGTCAATTCTAAGGTTAAATTATTAAGAGATTATTCTCTCGTTTTAATATCCTGCTGTTTTTTTGATGCGACATCCCGATGCTCACGCTACGGGATGTTTTTTATTTTACCTGTAAAAAAGGTAATAAAAAACGCCATTTTTGCCTTAAAAAAACGTTGTTTTAAGGCAAAAATGGCGTATGCAACAGCTTAGAATTTATATTTTAATCCTCTTTTATAATTTTTACTTTACTTGAAATGAGCTGGTGCGACGGAATAACGATGCGTTCAGTATCGTTGATTTGGAGAGTAACCGCAATATTGGTCATTTCAACAATTACTCCGCGAATGCCATCTATCTCTATCATCATTCCTTTCTGAAAAGTCCTTTTATTGAAAAAACCCGCTAAAATATTGGATAAAACTTCACGCGAAGCATAGCCATAGGATATCGCAGCGGATAGCATTATTGCACCTATAATAATGAGCAAATTGGTGGAAAGGATGCGGGTATCAATCTTCGCCTGATCCATAGCTGTCAAGATGACCATCACAAAAAGTAGGTAATAAATAACTGAACTCAATATTCGCCCAGTACTAATCCCTAATGAAGCCGTTGAACTCCTCACAAAATCCCTTACGAGTGAAGCTAAATAAGCACCCACTATAAAAATGAGAACAGCCGTGACGAGATTAGGTAAATAATCTAAAAAACGTTGAATTTGATATGAAACCGCCGTCCAATTCAAGGTTTCTGCTGCCGAAGCGATTATGAGCAAGACAAATATCCAGTAGATAAAACGTCCAATTAAAGCACTTGGTGACATCTGAATACCCATTTGGCTTAGAAATGAGGTCAGTTTCATCCGCTCCGCAAACTGGTCAAACTTTACAGTCTTTAAAAGTTTTTCAAAACCTGCCGAAATAATTCGAGCCAATAGCCATGCTACGAGTATGACAATAATTGCCCCCAGAAGACTTGGAATAGTCTCCATAAATTTTTCGCCAAAAACCCGCAAGGATTCTAAAAATAAATTCCATAATCTTTCTAAGCCGTTCATTTTCAATATTTTATAAATGTAATAAAAAGACTTTCAGTATTTTAAAACGTCACTTTATTGGTTCTTTTAATTATTTTCAAATGACAATTATTCTTCTTTATTTAGTCTATCGCTTTCTTTAAACTTTTTATCAAGATATTTAAAAAGCTTATCTTTTTCATTACCGTATTCATTCCCAGGCAAAGAATCAACTACTTCGGATTGGGCTTGAACAAACTTAAAAGTGAACAAATCGACTATATCCGCCACCAAAGCCGTAGCATCAATAGTGCTAAAGACAGCGTCTTTGAGCCTCAAATCGGGTGTTTGCTCATGGGTCGTTTTATTTCCCATTTGCTGAAACAAGTTTGCTAAATTCTTCTCTTGATTTTCCATTTGAACACCATATTTTAAAGTTTGAAAAACCCTAATTACTGAGGGGGTATATTTATTTCTGTTTTTTTTCAAGTGCAGTTATCAACTCCGCTAAATGGTCACGGCTTCGTTTTAGGCGCATTTTTACCGCCGATTCACCTACTTTTAAGGTGTCGGATATGTCTTTTACGCTCATACCATCTTGGTAGCGCATCATCAAGATGATCTTTTCATCAGGATTGAGTTGCTCAAATACGATTTCAAGCTGTGTGAGCTTGAGGTCTTGTAAAAGTTTACTTTCCAGCGCTTCGTCATCGCTCGCAACGGATTCATATTCATATTCGGAGTAGTCACTAAAATCTAAGCGTTTTTGCTTACTCAAGTAATCCATGCAAAAATTGTAAGTTATGGAGTGCACCCAAAGCGAAAAGGCGGCTTTCCCTTTAAAATCGCCGAGTTTCATGAATATTTTCACCATAATATCATGAGTACAGTCTTTGGCAGCTTCGCGGTCTTTGATGAGGCTGAGGCATTTATGGAATATTTTGACAGAATAGCGGTCGTAGAGCAATTCCTGCCATTGCAGTTCGCCCTTCAAGATACGCTCAACCAACTCCTCATCGGTTGTTTTATCTGATGTTGATTTTCCAAATTTAAAAAATGCCATAAGACAAGCAGGCGTTTAAAAATAGTTGACATTTTCTGTCGGGCTTAAAATTGCAGAAAATACAAAGCGGAGCGGAGTGTTTTCTACAATTTTAAGAGCCGACTCAAAAAGAAAATGTCGGTTATTTTAGCCCAAATACTAAAACGACGAATTATGTGAACAAGAAATCCATCATTGTGTAGCGACGAAGATAAAAGAGTTTTTATAATCCTTCTAAAAAATATGCAGCATTTAGTGTTTATTTGGGTATTTTATGTTTATTTTCTTTATAAAATTACATCTCTTTATGCCTTTCCCAATAGTTAATATCTTCCACTTCTTCCAATATTTGGAGATAATTTTGGTAACGCATTTCTGAAATACCCCCCTCAGTAAGAGCGGCTTTTACGGCACAATTGGGCTCATTGCGATGCATACATGAGCTTTTAAACTTACATCTGTCACTTAATTCAAAAAATTCTCTGAAATTATGCGCCACTTGCATGGGCTCTAAATTATTGAAAGTCAACGTTTTAATACCGGGTGTATCAATCAAATAACCGCCAAAATCCAAGGGATGCATTTCCGCGAAAGTGGTTGTATGTTGACCTTTACCGCTGTAATCTGATATTTCGCCCGTTTTCAAAACCAATTGAGATTGAATGGCATTCACAGCGCTGGATTTTCCGACACCCGATTGACCACTTACCATTGTGATTTTATCTTTTAAAAAGCCCTTCATATTCTCTAACCCTTCACCCGTTACTGCCGAAATCAGAAGTACATCATAGCCAATTTTTTCATAAATCTCTTTCATTTCATTAAAAAGGCTGCGAGCATCTTCATCGTATAGGTCACTTTTGTTAAAAACTATGATAGTGTGAATATCCTGTGGCTCGGTCATCAATAAAAAACGATCTATAAATCCTTGTTTCAAATGTGGCTCTACGATGGTCACAAACAGCATCGCTTGGTCAATATTAGTTGCCAAAAGATGAACATCATGCCTGTTGCGGGGTGATTGTCGAGCGACATAATTCTCTCGTGTATGAATTTTTTTTATCATGCCATTATCCTCAGCCTCCAAAACAAATTCTACAACATCACCTACCGCTACGGGATTAGTAAGATTCATATTTTCCAAACGGAATTTACCCACAATGCGGCATTGAACCGTCAGCGCATTATCGCTTCGGCGTACATGATACCAACTTCCCGTTGATTTTATGACTGTTCCTTTTATCATATTTTTTTTGAGATATAAAACATTAGATAAAAGACATTGAAAATGTCGCTATCTAATGTCTAGAAATCTATTGTCTAACATCTATTTCATCAAGTGCTTTTAAAATAGTTTCACAAGCCCATTTTATTTCGTTTTCAGTAATAATCAGCGGCGGAGCTATCCTTAAACTGCGATTATTAAATAAAAACCAATCAGTCAAAAGACCATTTTTTAAGCAAATTTGAATGACTTCTTGTAAAATATCGAAATTATCTAATTCTACTGCCAACCATAAACCTATTTGTCGCACCGCTTTTATTTGAGGGTGAA
>JANMYC010001347.1:0-1854 GCA_031381715.1 Saprospiraceae bacterium | reverse complement strand
TGCAATTGGCTGGTGGAACAATTGCGTCTGAGATAATTGATATTTACCCGAATGTGATTGAGAATAAGCAAATTACAGTTCTCTACAAGCATATCAATCGTTTGATTGGTCAAGATTTGGAAAAAGATTATGTAAAAAAGATACTTAACGCCTTAGAAATCCAAATTTTAAGTGAAAATACTGACCCGTCTTCCCCCCGAGCATTCGGGGTCGGTGAGGGGGTACTTGTGTCAGTACCAACTAACAAAGTTGATGTTATTCGCGAAGCGGATGTAATAGAGGAAATTCTGCGCATTCATGGTTTCAATAATGTGCCCATTACCAAAACCATTAAATCTGCTATAACCGAGACGGAGCGTATCGATAAAGCACGCATAAGGAACACCATTTCAGATTTTTTAGCGGCGAATGGATTTAACGAAGCAATGGCATTGAGTTTGAGTCAGTCAAAATTTTATACGCAATCAGGACTTGTAGATTCTGAGAAACTCGTTTATGTGAATAACACATCCAATGTACATCTGGATATTATGCGCCCGACCATGCTTATATCAGCTTTAGAAATGGTGGCTCATAATCAGAATCGCCAAATGGCTGATGTAAAGTTGTTTGAATTCGGGAGAACGTATTTAAAAAACGGAGATGCTTTTGATGAAACTCAACATTTGACCATTACCATAGTGGGTAGTAAAACGTCTGAAACCTGGAGAGTCAAAGGTTCTGCCCCCGTTGATTATTTTACATTAAAACCATTTGTGGAAATAATTCTGACGCGTTTGGGTATAGGCGTTTTTCAAGCGACTGAAATTTCCGATGAGCAATTGGCTTTCGGTTTGAAGTATCATAGAGGCGCACAAGTTTTAGTAGAGTTTGGGAAAGTACAACCTAAATTGCGCAAAGCTTTTGACGTAAAACAAGACGTCTATTTTGCTGATTTTAAATGGGATAATATCATAAAAGCCTTAAAAAACACCAAAGTCGGATACGAGGAAGTAAGTAAATACCCCTCAGTACGCCGAGACCTTGCATTGGTGGTGGACAAATCCACTAAATTTGGTGATTTATCTCAAATAGCTTCAAAAACAGCTAAGAAATTACTCAAAGACATCAATTTATTTGATGTTTATGAAGATGAAACGAAGTTAGGGGCAGGTAAAAAATCTTATGCAATTAGCTTTATTTTTGAAGATAAAGAAAAGACTTTGCAAGAAAAAGAAATAGAAAAAATAATGTCTGACTTGATAAATGCCTACGAATCCAAATTTAATGCATTGATTCGTAAGTAATTTTAAAATAGCATCACTTGAGAGGCTATTAGCGGCTTTTGCTTATTCTGAGTAAAAGCCGCTTTTCTTTTTTCGTTATTAATTAGGGAAAATCGCTTTTAGGAATCAAGCTTAATTTTTTAAAAGCACATTCCGTTGATAAATATTGTAAAAATTGAAATAAAAAGTCTATATTTTAATGGATTTAGTAAAATTAGAGATTTTTATTGCCATTTTTTTATTATTATCTACAATATTTTAAAATCTGTAAAAAACAAGCATATTAATTGCTTGTTTTTGAATTTTAATCAATAAAATACCTTAAATATTGATGATATAGTAAATTTCTATTTGTTTACTTAAAAATATTGCAAAATAATTGACATTTCATTGCAAATGCCTTTATCTTTGCTTCACAAATACATAGAAGGCAATTCAAAGGAATGGCTTATGTGTATAAATAGAAATAATGTGAGGTGTTGAAATTGGCAGCCATGCCCTCTTGTCTCGAGGGTGGGGAGGACGGAATAAAACCGAGAAATCGGAGTAACCGCCCCGTGGAGGTTCGAATCCTTCCCTTACAGCTTGG
>JANMYC010001327.1:0-2335 GCA_031381715.1 Saprospiraceae bacterium | reverse complement strand
CCGACTAATTTGATGAATTTGATGCTTGCAATCGGTGATGATTTGCCCAAAGATTTGGTCGAAAAAGCCCAACCGATGATTGGTCGCGCCAATATGAATGCTTCGGGGGCGCGCCCAAGTGGTGATAGGATTGTGATTGCGGGGATTTTGGCTAAAAATTTACTTTTTCTCGGCAAGGATCAAGCTTTTGACTCTATTATTAAAATTATCGAAGGTGAAATGAAATTTTCAACGGGCGAACGTGGCATTCAGCATGATTTTAGTTTTCACCACCGTCCTGACCGTGTAAATAATACAGATTCGTATGGTTATGGCAAATTTGCGAACGCTTATGGCGAATGGTCGTCTTACGTGGCGGGTACAAAATACCAGTTTTCAAAAGAAAAATTAAACCTGTTAGTGGATTATTATTTGGACGGTATTTATAAGCAACAAGTGTATGGCATTTATGAAGATGTTGGTGTTAGAAATAGAGATATTTCAAGTAAAAGAGGGGCGATGCAACCCAAAGGAACGCTTGAAATTGAACGGGTTTTAATCAGCACCGATTATAGAAAAAAGGAGTTAGAAGACATCATAAAACTGCGAAAAGGCGAAGCCAAACCTGCTTTATCTTTCGCCAAATTCTTTTGGCAAACCGAGCATTTTGTTTTTCAACGCCCAAATTTTTATACCAGTGTAAGGATGTTTTCTACCCGAAATCAAAATATGGAGCAGCCTTATAATGGACCAGGTAAAACAACGCACCACAGAGCCGATGGCACAAATTATTTGATGCTCAAAGGCGATGAATACCACAATATTTGGGCGGTGTATGATTGGCAAAAAATATCGGGCACGACCATTATGCAAAAGCAAACCTTACCAAGCCCCGATGAGATTCAAAAAGAAGGATTGACCAATTTTGTCGGTGCGGTCACCGATGGTTTGTATGGTGCAGTCGCGTTTGATTTTAAAAGCCCGCATGATATGCTTGAAGCCAGAAAGTCGTGGTTCTTTTTTGATGAAGAGTATGTTTGTCTGGGGGCGGGTATAAAACCCAAAAAGTCATTGCCTGTTGTCACGACGATTAATCAAGTTTTGTTGAGAAGTGAAGTAAGTATCCTACAAGATAGGCAGAAAAAAGTCCTACCGAAAGGCAGTCGCGTTTCAGAGAATGTGAAATGGGTCTATCAAGATAAAATAGGCTATATCTTTCCCGAACCAACGACGATAAACATATCCAATCAGACCGAAACAGGGCGTTGGTCGGATATTACAGACCAAAAGAATATCAGCAAAGAATTGGTGAGCGAGGAAGTTTTTAAGTTGTGGTTCAATCACGGCGATAAAATAAACGAAACCGATATTCACGGCAAGCGAAAGATGGAGAAAAGCCCTTCTTATCAATACATCGTTGTACCCGATATTTCTGAACAAAAACTGGCGGAAACAAGTGCGAATAACCGCAATATCGAGATTCTATCGAATACTTCTGATTTGCAAGGTGTCAAAAACAGTAAATTGGGTATTGTTCAATTGGCATTTTACAAAGCAGGGGAAGTGGAAATAGGCAATGGACAAAAGGTGAAAATGGACAGTCAAGGCATGGCGATGCTTAAAATGGAGGGTAATAAAGTGAAAGAATTGACGGTGGCTGATCCGTCGCGGCAATTAAGTAAAATACTCATCACATTACCCAAAATTTATTCGAATATAGGCGAAGGTTTTATCTGTTTTTCTAATAATAAAGACAACAATACAATGGTTATTGTGGATTTACCACAAGGCGTTTATTTAGGAAAAAGTGTGACGGTTAAGTTTTAAGTGATACCCCCTCAGTATTTTTTGAAAATACTGAGGGGTAGATTTTTTATTCGATATTTTAAGGCGTAAAACAACGTAATTAAAAGCAATAAACCAGACTATTGTTTTTTTAACGATGAGTCTCGAATCATCAATTGCGGTTTCAGTACAATGGTTTCAGTATCAGGATTCCCTTCGGCATGAATATGTTCGATGAATAAACGTGCCGCACGGCGACCCATTTCAAACGCTGGTTGTGCCACGCTTGACAGTTTTGGCGTCAAAAGACTCATAATTGGCTCATCGTTGAAGCCGACAATAGCAACGTCTTGTGGAATCCGCAAGCCTTTATCTTTTATCGCCACAAAAGCACCTAAAGCCAAGCGGTCGCTGACGGCAAAAATAGCATCGGGTGGGTTGCGCTTGCCCAATAGTTGAAGTGTGGCTTGATAGGCAGATTCTTGATTGAAATCGCAGTGAAAAATGAGTGATTCATCTATTTTTAAGCCTTCTTTTTTTAAAGCGGTGCGATAGCCATTTTCACGCAATT
>JANMYC010001263.1:0-8186 GCA_031381715.1 Saprospiraceae bacterium | reverse complement strand
CTAAAAAAACGGAAAATATTTTTTTCATGGTATTGAAATTGAATAGTGATAAATGAATCATTGCATAAAATTAAAAACGCCTTGGTTTACAAGGCGTTTTTCAGGGATATATTTTTAATTAAATTAGTATAAAAATCTCTATTTAATCCACCACCTCAATCCCATATAAATCCTCCTACCCATCATTGGCGCATAGACTTGCGTAGCATCAAAATAGATGCTCGTGGGATCATTAGCAGCAATAATAGCGTTGTGCTGAGTGAAATTACCAATATTTTCGACACCACCATACACTTCAAAAGTATTGAAAAAACGGTTGATGGAGGTATTTAACAAAGCATATCGGGGTGAAAATGGCTCGTATTTGTGGTCATGAAAGAGCGCATGCGGTACATAACTTCTATCCGCCAAACGCTGTTGTCCAATGAGCTGGGTCGTGAAATTAAACATCCATTTTTTATTCGGTGTTTTATAATCTAAGGTCATTAACCCCCGTTGGCGAGCGACAAGAGGTACTTGCTCCAATTTACCCGCATAAGTCGTTTTGACATCATTGAGCTTGTAAGAAAGCTTGATGTCTAACCCCCTCAGTATTTCGGCATTCAACATGATTAAAAAGACATTAGAGTATGATTTACCTTCCAAATTGTAAAATTGAGCCTTTGAGAAATCACTTTCAATATCAGTTACGATTTGATTCGTGAATCGTGTGTGATAAGCATCCGTACTCACTCGCCATTCTAAATTATTGACTTTGAATGATTTAGTAAAATTGAGGCCAAAATTCCAAGCGTCTTCCGCCTTTAAATTATCAGCTACTACAATTTGGCGATTGGTTGCTAAGAAAGCCACATTTTCAGCAATCGGATTCGCTACCCGCACACCTCTGCCCGCCGCCAAGCGAATGACAGTATTTTCATTAAAATTATACTTAAAATTCAAACGAGGCGTCACAAAAAAGCCCACTTGATTGTGATAATCAGTTCTCAAACCCGCTATAAAAGTAATGTCATTGTATCCTTTCAATGTCGGGCGATTATAAGTATATTCACCGTAAGTACCGCCTACAATTTGGTTGTTCGATAAGTTTTTATCATTCAAATACTCTGTATAATTATCATACTGAGCGCTTGAACCAAGTGTTAATTTATGGTCAGTTGTACCAATAATCGTTGCATATATCAAATTGCCATAAAAACTTTTTTGAGTACCATAATAGCGGTTTTTACCATAAAAAGCATCTACATCATGGTAAGTAGCAGACCATTGCGAACCCAAACCCATATACGGCTTCGCAAAACCCACATAACCCACCTTAGCCGCTGCCGAAATCCGATTATTTTTAACATTAATTAAAAACGGATTAGTCAATTTCGCATTTTCAATTAATTGACCGCTTTGGCGTTGCTCCGTGAGTGCGTGAATATTAAATTGAGTTTCTAAGTTTTTACCTTGATAAAAAAAGCGGTACATACCATTGAGTTGTTTTTTCAAGGGCATATCTACGAATTTATCACCGTCTCTATCAATTTTATTCTGAAAAGTGCTACCATGTAAAAGCAAACCCATAGCCACCTTATCACTCATCACTTTATTGAGGTGGACATTTGCTTCCATGCGCCCTGTTTGCTCACCAAATAGATTAACAAATACCTTTTTGGCTTCGCCGGGCTGTTCAATTTGAGCGTTGATTTGACCCGTAATTGCTTGAAAACCATTTTTGACACTGCCCGTTCCTTTTGAAATATCAATGCCTCGCAACCAGGTGCCAGGGATGTATTCAAGCGCATAAGGCATCGCCAAACCGTAAAAATCGGGACGATTTTCAACCATCAATTGCGTATAGATACCCCTCAGTCCAAGCATCTGAATTTCCTTTGCGCCCGTGATGGCGTCGGCATAAGCAACATCAACAGTACCATTGGTCTCAAAACTTTCGGAGAGATTGCAACAAGGGGCTTTTTTCAATTCATTACTGCTGATTTTTTCAACATTTCGACCATCCAATGTGGATACCGCATTATCCTGTTTTTTACCTTTTATCTCAACTTGATTTAAGATTTTAGGCTCTTTCATCACGATTTCTACATCTGTTTGACCATTTTTTAAGGTCAACATAGTCATTTCATAGCCCACAAATTCGACGTGAATCATGCTCTCTCGAGTCTTACGAGGGAGTTCAAATTGACCGCTTTCATTGGTTAAAGTCTCCGCACTTTTATCCATCCAATAGACGTGTGCACCCACAATGGCTTCACCTTTCACATCTTTTACAATGCCTTTTATTGACTGTGAAAAGCCCACAAAAGCTATAAAAACTAATAAAAAAGTGTATATAATTTTGATTTTCATTGATTAATCTTTTTAATGAAATTCATTTGGTTGTAAGTATCCGTGACACCTCTGCCGAAATTTCAGAATGAGATGCCACGGATTTTAACCTTATCGTCAAAATGAGAGTTCCGAAATACGTACATCGAAACACGGTTTCAACTACTTCGCTTTCTTTTTCACTTCTACTAAGTCCATGCCGCATTTCCCGCATTTCCCTGCTTTGGCAGATGCTGGTTCACATTTCATTGGGCACTCATACATAGCAGCCTGGGCAGCAGGTTTTGAGCTCTTTTTACCTTTTTTAGCAGCAGGTTTTTCAGTTTTAGCTGCTTGAGTAGGTGCATTTTGAGCAAAAGAAACAGTTACACCAGTAGCGAATAAAGCTACTACCAAAATGAATTTTTTCATTTTTTTTAAAATTTAATTGTTTACGTAGTGCGGAACTCCAGTTCCGTTTATAGAAATTATTAAAAAGTTGATTGAGATCGGAACTGGAGTTCCGCGCTACCTCATCGGCAGCACTTTTTAATAAAAAGGCTTTTGAAAATTTTAATGAGCCAATTTTTCATTGCTTAGTTTTACTTTTAAATGGTCTAAAAACGAAACACTAAAAACTAAACACGTTCCAATAATTCAGCTTTATAACCCACTTTTGATAATGTTTCCACTATTTTTTCAGGTGGAACAGTATCAGATTCAATGGTTAAAATGCGCTCAGGTGAGGTTAAATCCACCTGCCAATGCTCTTGACCAACAGTTTCATTCAAACTTGGTGTGACGGTATTGATACACGCAGAACATTTTATAGTTGTTTTAAACTTTGCGGTTTTCATATTTTATAATTTTAAAAATTTTAAACGTAAAGAATTAGTCACTACCGACACCGAACTCAATGCCATCGCCGCACTCGCAATCATCGGATTGAGTAGAAATCCATTATACGGATACAGCACGCCCGCAGCTATCGGAATGCCAATAATATTATAAATAAATGCCCAAAAGAGGTTTTGACGAATCGTTTTGACCGTTTGTTGGGATAGTTTTAAAGCTTTCGGAATGGTGTTAAGGTCAGAAGTGATGAGCGTCATCTTAGCTACATCCATCGCTATATCCGAGCCTTTACCCATCGCAATGCTCACATCCGCTTGGGCGAGCGCTTGCGAATCGTTGATACCATCGCCCACCATCGCCACCGTTTTGCCTTGTTGTTGAAATAACTTGACAATTTCTGCTTTATCAGAAGGCATCACTTCGGCTTTGAAATCTTTCACGCCAATTTGTTTAGCCACGGCATAAGCTGTGGCCTTATTGTCACCCGTCAACATGACAACCTCTATACCTCTATTTTGAAGCGTTTTTATAGCTTCGATAGAACTCTCTTTTATATTATCAGCAATGGCGAAAGCTGCTAAATACTGTTTTTCATCAGCGAAGACAACCACGGTTTTAGCTTCACTTTGCCAAGTATCAAAATCGGTTTTATACTGAGAGCCTGTCCCGATTTCTCGGGAGGGGACTGCAATACCCAACTCATTTATCCATTTTAAGCTACCGATAAAATATTTTTTACCCTCTTTTTCAGCAATAACACCTTTGCCTGTTTCGCTTTTAAAACTATCTAAAACCAGCGTTTTAATATCACTAAAATCTTTTTTTAATGATAAAACGACTGCTTCTGCCAATGGATGCTCGGATTGTGATTCCATTGTAAAAAGGATGTTTTTATGCTCAAAAGTGGCATTTTTGCTCCAAATCGTATCTGTAACAGATGGTTTGCCCTCAGTAATTGTGCCCGTTTTATCCAATATAATCACATCGACATTGTGCGCTTTTTCAAGGCTTTCGGCATCTTTAATGAGGATATTATTTTCAGCACCTTTACCCACGCCCACCATAATTGCCGTGGGAGTAGCCAATCCCAATGCACATGGGCAAGCAATCACCAAAACCGTTACCGCTGTTAAAAGTCCATGTGAAAAACCATTTTCACCGCCTAAAACCATCCAAGCCACAAAAGTTAAAATTGCGATACCAATCACCACAGGAACAAAAATGGCTGAAATTTTATCCACCAATTGCTGTACAGGAGCTTTACTGCTTTGCGCTTGTTGCACCATGCGGATGATATTGGCTAATACCGTATCGCCACCCACTTTTTCAGCTCGGAATTGAAAACTGCCTTTTTGATTGATAGTGCCCGAAAAAACTTTCGCACTTTGATTTTTATGTACTGCCACGGGTTCGCCACTAATCATACTTTCATCTACGAATGATTCACCAATGATGACTTCACCATCCACCGCTATTTTTTCACCGGGGCGAACGATTATAATATCACCGACTTTGACCTCAGCTATAGCGATTTCTGTTTCATCACCCCCCCTCAGTATGCGCACCGTTTTAGGTTGCAAACCCATGAGTTTTTTGATGGCAGTCGTCGTATTGGATTTTGCTTTTTCTTCGAACCATTTTCCGAGTGAAATAAAGGCTATCACCACTGCTGCGGCTTCAAAATACACGTGTGGATGCAAGCCTCTTTTATGCCAAAATTCAGGATAAATGGTATTAAAAGCACTAAAAACAAAGGCAATACCCGTACTCAAAGCCACCAATGTATCCATATTGGATGTCCGAAGCTTCAACTGTTTCCAAGCATGAACGAAGTAGGTACCACCAAATCCAAATACCACAGGCGCACTCAAAGCCATCATAATCCAATTGACGTAAGGCATATCCATGAAAAACATTCCCAAAATCATCACTGGTACTGATAAAATAGACGCCCCAATGACCCGTTTGCGAAGAGCATCCATGCGATTGCTTTCAGCTTCTTCCTTGAGTTCTTGGGTGTTATCTTCATCAATGATGAGGTCGTAACCGCCCGATTGTACCGCTTTTTTGAGTGTTTCGACTGAGGTTTCAGATTCCACAAACTCCACATTTGCTGAGGTATCTGCGTAGTTAACCTGCGCATTAAGAACCCCTTTTTGCGATTTTAAAATACTTTCCACACTCACAGCGCACGCTGCGCAGCTCATTTCCAGCACAGGAAAGCTTTTTTTAACCGTTGGAGTGGTTGATGTTTTTGTAGACATAATTTTTAATTTTATTGAAAGGAAGTAATCTGAAATTAGAATTACTCAACGCTAAAATTTCAATATAATTAATTTTCATGAACTTCTACCCCATCACGGTACTTGCAACAGCCAGGTAAATTACCATAAGCTTTGTCTTCCGCTTTGATTTTTTCGGTGTCATGACCCGCAGAGGCAACCCGTTTTTGTATGGCTTCGTTATTAGCTTTTTTAGCATCATAAGATACTGTCAAAGCTTGTTTATCAGCACTCCATTGAGCAGATTTGACACCATTTACACCAAATGCTGCTGTTTCTATACGACGTTTGCACATACCGCACACACCTGTTACTTTAAAAGATTCAGTCTTTAAGCCGGCTTCGGAAGAAGTTGCGGACTGCGGTGAAGAACATGAAGATATGAAAAATACAGCCACAAGGCTGAGGATAGACATGATAGATTTCATTTTTTAAACTTTTTAAATTATTGATAATAAACAACTTATGCTTATTAGTCCATACACTAATAATACATCAAAGATAAAAATGAAATCTCTAACAACGATATACTTGAATGAAATTCAATAATTTTCGACCATAATACTGAGGGGGTGGTCGATACGCCAAAATGGGCTGAATTTCAGAAATGAAAGCAACTTTTGAATAGACTGGAATGGTATGAAAACAAACTGGTAATGCTTCAAAAGTAGGTACTTTTGGCATTTCAGTTTTATGAAATTCAGTGAATTTGAGGTCAGCTTTGACGTATTTTTTTTCGTGCTGGGTACAGCCTTTATGCTCTTTCTTTTCCTTACAGGCCTTTGCCATCATTGCATTTTGGCAACAAGGGTGCATTTTAGCAATGGCAGGGTCGGGTTTTTCCTCATCTTTATCACATTTATGGTCAATATCGAAAAGCGATACCTCGTACTGCCCCATGCACAAACAGTACATCGTATTAATGCTAAAACCCATTGTCGAAACCATCGTAACGACGACGAGAAAGCCTACTGTAATATTTTTTAAAATGCTTTTCAAATTTTCTTTTTTAAATCTCCCACAAAATTAATGCAAATTAGAGACCCATGCATCACAAAATTGTCACAGTGTGTGATGATATTCATCATGTAAAACAATCTCGATAAATCCATCGTTATAAAAACTGAATTTCTAATCTTATGTTTTATGAAAACTGATAATTTTAAGAGTTTGCCTTTGTTTTCAATGATAATACTTGCTTTATCGTCATTTATTTTATTAAGCAATGAAAAAGGTTTAATCGGTAAATCACCTAATTTGATAGGTATTTCACCTGATAGTTTAAAGATAGAACATATAATTCTGGTTTTTATTCCCTCGTGTTCCCATTGTCGAAAGGCTGCGGTGCGCTTGGAAAAAGATTTTGAAAAGAATGGGAATATCACAGGCTTGACCGCTACAGAGTATAAAAATGACCTCAAAGAATTTAGAGACTCTTTTAATATTACGTTTCCTGTAGTGACTGTTGAAAAACCTCAACTTCGGAATTATTTTAAAAAAATCCCTCGATATGTCTATGTAAAAGACAGCCTAATTATCAATGTTACAGATTCTTTATTGGTCAGCCCGTTTAAGAAAACAAATGAGGGTGGAAAGTGAGATGATAATTTTTTTACCAATAGATTTAAATCTTACAAAAGGTTGTTATTTTTACTCAAATTTTATTTAATATCTAGATTCACGTACAATGATAAAAAATCTATTCACTTATACTTGTATCATTTTTCTGCTTTTTTCTTTTGAAAATTGTAATAGTCAAGCTATTAACAATAATGTAAAAAAGGAAGAATGGGCAAAAAATAACTTTTCAACGTGGCCTCAAATTTTGTTAACAAATAGGTATCAATTTGAAGGTAGACCTAGTGGACAAGGAGGTAGTGCATTTTTAATCGAATATGGAAATGATACATTTGCCTGTACTGCAAAGCATTTACTGGGCGACGCTATGAGCATAGAACCTGAAGTACCATTAGATTCCGTTAATACTCTTTTGATAAAGTGGAAATTATTTGCAAGAAAGAATGTACTTAGTAATGATACAATTATAATTAAAAGTTTAGTTAAGCAAGAAAAAACTGACAAAGAAGATATTCTCCTTTTTGATATTGAGCCTTTGAAAACCAATATAATGCCTTTAAAGCTCTATTTAGGAGAACTTAAAGTTGGACAGAAACTTAAAGTCATAGGTTGTGAATATGGAGATGATTGCTACCAAAAAGTTTTCGATGCTTACTTTTATACTACTGAAAAAGGCTTAATCTATCTCATATCTGATACTAAATTCAGAGCAAATGGTTTTAGTGGGGCTCCAGTTATTGATGAAAATGGACATGTAATTGGACTCTTAATTGGTGGCGGAGTTTCAGCAGACAAATTAGTTTTAGGAGTTCAATCTATAAAGCCAATTCAGAAATGGGTTAAAAATTAAATTGTACACAACTTTTCCGCTGCTGCCTCCAAAACATTCTCCGTTTTAGCAAAACACACTCTAATGACTTTGGCATCTATATTATTGGTGTAAAAAACGGAAACGGGAATGACTGCGACACCCAATTCAGTCGTCAATCGTTTTGAAAAATCGAAATCATTTTCAATTATTTGATTATCAAGATGTTAGCAGTGAAAACGATTTTGATTTTTCAAAACGATTGACGACTGATTTGGGCGTGGCAGTCATTCCCGTTTCCGTTTTTTACACCAATAATATAGATGCCAAAGTAATTAGAGTGTGTTTTGCTA
>JANMYC010001249.1:0-8771 GCA_031381715.1 Saprospiraceae bacterium | reverse complement strand
TACTGGAGCAGTGCCGGGTCCTCAAGATTGCTTCTTAATACTGAGGGGTATCAAAACCCTCCACTTGAGAGTGCGTGAAGCGTGTCATAATGCTGAAAAAATTGCGCATTTTTTACTTAATCACCCAGCAGTTGATAAAGTATATTATCCTGGTTTCAAGACGCATCCCAATCATAAAATTGCTAAAAAGCAGATGCGTCTGTTCGGTGCAATGGTGAGTTTTGATATAAAAGGGGGCGATGTTGAAGATGCCAAAAAAGTATTGAGTGGGACACATTTATTCTCTTTGGCTGAGTCATTGGGCGGTGTTGAATCACTAATTGGCCATCCTGCAAGTATGACTCACGCATCTATTCCAAGGGAGGAAAGGCTAAAAGTAGGCTTGACGGATTCATTAATACGCCTTTCAGTGGGTATTGAAGATGTAGAGGATTTGATTGAGGATTTGAAAATGGCATTGGATAAACTAAAATAAAGCTTTGATTGGCATATTGTAAAACAATAATAAGCCGAAATGATAAGCCAGAATTTATAGTGATTTATGCTCTTATTTGTGACATCAATTTAAGCTCGTTTTACTGTTATTACATCTTTTAAATAAAAATAATACATAAAAATAATCGTGTATGTAAATTGTTTTAATTAAAAGTCGTATAAAAATAATTAAAATTTAATTGAAAATTAACATTGATTTTTAAATTAAATTCTTACTTTTGTGCCGCTTTATAAAATCATAATGATAAATAAAGTAAAAATATTTAATGATCCAGTTTATGGGTTTATAAGTGTTCCGAAGTCAGGTATTTTAATGGATATCATAGATCATCCTTATTTTCAAAGGCTTCGGCGAATTACACAAACAGCACTAACGCACTATGTTTACCCAGGTGCACATCATACCCGATTTCATCATGCTTTAGGAGCTTATCATTTGATGACGCAGGCTGTTGAAGTTTTGAAACAAAAAGGAATTGAAATTAGTGAAAAAGAAGCGGAAGGTGTGTGCTTAGCTATTCTTTTGCATGATATAGGACATGGGCCGTTTTCTCACGCTTTGGAACATACTATCATAGATATTCATCACGAAGAACTTTCATTGCTTTTTATGGAGGTGCTGAATGAAGAATTTGCTGGAAAATTAAGTTTAGCATTGGCTATATTTAAGGATGAATATCCCAAAAAATTCTTACATCAGTTGGTAAGTGGTCAATTAGATATGGATAGGATGGATTATCTGAGTAGAGATGCCTTTTTTACGGGTGTTTCGGAAGGTGTAATTGGTTACGATAGGATTTTAAAAATGCTGAATGTTGTTGATGGAGAATTGGTGGTGGAAGAAAAAGGCATTTATTCCGTAGAAAAATTCTTGATTTCAAGAAGATTAATGTATTGGCAAGTTTATTTACATAAGACAGTTTTGTCAGCAGAACAGATGCTTATTAAGGTTTTTAAACGCGCTAAAGAGCTTTATACTGAGGGGGTAGTAGTGGATACATTTAACAATTTAGAGTATTTTCTCACGCACACTTTCAACGGCAATAATGAAAAAAATACTAAAGATTTGGTGGAACGTTTTGCATTGTTAGATGATTTTGATATCATTGCATCGTTAAAATTGTGGTCACATCATTCCGATTATATATTATCTCTCCTTTCGGAAAACATACTCAACAGAAAACTTTTTAAGTTAGAACTACAAAATGAACCTTTTGATAGTGACATTTTGGACAACATCCGTCATAAGGTTCGTGCTCATGTACCGAAAGATACAAATATTAATTATTTAGTTTTTACCGGAGTAGAAAGCAATCAAACATACAACAGAACGAAAGACGAAATTAAAATAATGTTCAAAAACGGTAAAGTATTACCTATAACTGAAAGTATGGATTATGAGCTTCATAGTAAAATTACAAAAAAACATTATCTTTGCTATCTGAAAAATTTGTAAATTTGTCTCGTTTTTGTTTAAATAGGTATCTCAATACTCAGCTAAGCAGGCGTTTAGAAACAATCGACAATTTTGAGAACCGATTTAAAAAGAAATTGTCGGTTATTTTAGCCCAACTACTTATATTGAGTAAATAATATAGCGAAAAATTAATTTTTAAAATATATAAATAGCATTATAATAGTGTAACTGATTCATCTTGATTAAAAATAAGAATTGGTTATTTCAATTTTAATGCATTTATAACAGTTTCAAGGCGATAATCATTGCAATATAATTCAAAAAATTGTCTAATTTAATTCATTTTAAACCAAACTCAGAGTTATGAGAAGATTAAATCTTATCCTGTCTGTAGCTTTGTCTTTCTGTGCAGTAGCGGTAATGGCACAACCAGGTGACACTCCGCCAAACGCACAGCCCGGTAAGTGCTATGCAAAATGTATGATTCCTGATCAGTACGAAACTGTTACTGAAAAAGTAGAAACAAAAGGTGCGTCAGTGAAGTACGAAACAGTACCTGCTCAATACAGCACTAAATCAGAACAAGTAATGACAAAGTCTGCTGCTAAGCGTGTTACTGCTGTTCCTGCTGTTTATGAAACAGTAACTGAGCAAGTAATGGTTAAAGCTGCTGCTAAGCGTATGATTCCAGTTGCTGCTACTTACGAAACTGTTACTGAAAAAGTAATGGTTAAAGGAGAAAGCAAGCGCATGATTCCGGTTCCAGCTGTTTACGAAACTCTTACTGAAAAAGTAATGGTTAAGCCTGAAACTAAGCGTATGGTTGCTATCCCTGCTGAGTACTCAACTGCTACTGAGCAAATGATGGCGAAAGCTGCCTCTAAGCGTGTTGTTCCAGTTCCAGCTGTTTATGAAACAGTAACTGAGCAATATGAAGCTGAAGCTGCTGGCGAGAAAGTTGAAGTTTTACCTGCTAAAATAGAAACAATGACTGACCGTGTATTGGTCACTCCTGCGGCTACTAAATGGGTAAAAAAGCAAGCTTCTGCTAACTGTTTATCTGCTGACCCTAATGACTGTTTAGTTTGGTGTTTAGTTGAAGTTCCAGCTGAGTACAAAACAGTGACTAAGCAAGTTAACAAAGGTTGTGATGGTTCAGGTGTAGCTAACAGCGGTTGTGTTAAAAAAACACCAATCCCTGCTAAAATGGCTACTCGTACAGTACAAAAATTGAAATCTCCTGCTTCTACAAAAGAAGAAGAGATTCCTGCTGAGTACAAAACAGTAACTAAGCAAGTTGTTAAAACTCCTGCTTCTGTTAAAGAGGAAATCATTCCAGCTGAATACAAAACTGTAACAAGACAAGTTGTTAAAACTCCTGCTTCTGTTAAAGAGGAAATCATTCCAGCTGAATATGCAACTGTAACTAAGCAAGTTATCAAAACTCCTGCTTCTACAAAAGAAGAAGAGATTCCTGCTCAGTATGCAACTGTAACTAAGCAAGTTGTTAAAACACCTGCTTCTTTCAAAGAAGAAGAGATTCCTGCTCAATACGCAACAGTGACTAAGAAGGCTGCAACTGCTCCTACTTCTGTTCGTGAAATTGCTATCCCTGCTGAATATTCAACAATTACTAAGCGTCGTTTAGTAAAAGCGGGTGGTTTCTCTGAGTGGAGAGAGGTTGTTTGTGGTGATAAATTAACTACTGCTACTAATCGCGCTATTCAAAGAGCGTTAAAAGAGCGTGGTTATGATCCTGGTCCAGAAGACAATGTAATCGGACCGCTCACTAAAGCGGCTTTAACAAAATTCCAAAAAGATAAAGGTCTTCCCGTTGGTAACCTCAACGTTGAGACTATGAAAGCACTTGGAGTTTCTGCTAACTAATTTAGTGAAAAACTATAAGTAATAAAAAAATCCCTGCTTCTCATTTGAAGTAGGGATTTTTTTGTTTAAAAAGGCTGGAATACTGAGGGGTGTACCTTGTAGAAAATAAAAAAGCACTCTATTTACAAATGAAATAGAGCACCTTAAATATTTTTTAAATATAGACTTTTTACCTTTATTAAGCAATTTTCAATAATAATTTGCCTATTTTATCACCGCCAAAGAGGGTTAGTAGCGTCTCATTGAATTGCTCAACATCTCCTTCTACTACGAATTCTGTTGATTTTAACTGACCTGATTGCATCCAACCTGCCATTTCAACGGCAGCTTCTTTATATCTATTGGCATAATCAAATACCACAAAACCTTCCATTCTGGCACGATTGACTAAAAGAGATAGGTAACTTTTAGGTCCCACAACCCCCTCAGTAGAATTGTATTGCGAGATAGCACCACAGATGACAACGCGTGCCTTCAAGCGTAACATAGATAAGCAAATATCCAAAGTATCGCCACCTACATTATCGAAATAAACGTCAATTCCTTCTGGGCAAGCCTTGCGCAAAGCTGACCTTAAATTACCTGCTTTGTAGTCAATGGCTTCATCAAAACCTAATTCGTTTTTCATGTAAGCAACTTTGTCAGCACCGCCAGCTATGCCTACTACTTTACAACCTTTTATTTTGGCTATTTGACCCACTATTGAACCCACCGCACCCGCACCGCCAGAAACCACTACCACATCTCCTTCTTTTGGCATACCCACATCTAAAAAACCGAAATAAGCGGTCATACCTGTCATACCCAATACACTATTCCATTTACTGAGGGGGGCTAACCGAGTATCCACTTTTGTCAATCCTCTGCCGTTTTTAGCGTGGTAATATTCCTGCACGCCGAAAGAGCCCACAACGTAATCGCCAACTTTGAACTTATCATTCTCAGAGGCTACCACTTGACCTCCACCGCCTGCCCGCATTACTTCCCCAATTTCTACGGGAGGAATATAAGATTTGCCAACGTTCATCCAACCGCGCATAGCAGGGTCGAGTGAAATATATTGAACTTGAACTAAAACATCTCCATATTGAGAATCATTTCCTTTTTCGAGTGCAGGAACTTCATGATTTTCAATTGACCAATTGCTTGGTTTAGGTAAGCCTTCAGGGCGAGTTGCGAGTTTAACTTGTTTGTTATTCATTAAATTTTGATTTTATTATTATACTTATTCTGTTGCTGATTCTGAGTTTAACTTATTCGCATTATTCACATTTTATTTAAAACTTTCATTCAACTCATCCACTTTAAGGGCACCTTTTGGTGATAAAATGCGCCATTGGGTCAGTTTATCATTGGTTTCAAAGTTAAAACCATAAATTAAGTCATTCTGACGCCTTATTTTAACAAATTTTGTTGAGCGAATGATATTTGTTGTCTCATCCCAAATGAGTTCACTTGTTTCTAATTTGCCATCCACTAAGCTTTCCCAAATTACACTATCGCGCACTATTACTCTTCTATTTTTTTCATCGCGAATAGCGTATTTACCCGTCAATACGCTTTGCTCGTTTTTTAGGGCGTCATAAAAATAAGCCCTTACTCCTTTCGTAAATTCTTGACGAGGATTACCAGCGTCCGTGTAATAAAGCATTTCGGGTCCCGTTATTCGCACCTTTACACTGGCAGAATCACTATAAATAATTTCAACTTCTTCACCTTTTTCTATGGTCAATTGGTCTCTCGTGATATTATTTATTTCCGCAATTTCATTTTTACAAGAAACTATAAAAAATAGAAAAACAAAGATAATTGTATAGAAAGAACTTTTTAAGTAATTGATATTCAATATTTTATTGAAAAAGGAAGTATTCATTTTTAAATTTATAAAAAATAAAAGATGGCGAAATTAAATATTCTATTTGATTATTTTTTAAAAGTATTTAAAATCCAATCAATATAACAGCTTTTTAAAGAAATTATTATTCCGTATGAGTGTAAATACAAAGCCCTTTTGCGTCAACAAAAGGGCTTTTGAATTATTGTAAGTTTAGTATAATAGCCATTATTTTAGCCCAATTACTTATTAAAATTTTCCTCTACCTAATTTCATCTTCAAACCGGCATGAAGCGACAAGGTATTGATATTATCATTTCGAGAGCCAATTCCCGTTTTTCCGAAATGTTTTTCGTAATTAGGTTGTAGGTATGCGCTTACGCCGGGTGTAATTTTGTATTCTGCACCAATGCTTGCGTGGGAAGTGAAATAAAAATTGTTATTATTTTTATCCAAGCCAATTTTGAAAGGCTCCCCGTATTTTGGAATATCTGTTTCTGCAATATTTCTCAAATCCACGGTCTTTTGAGCATTAGAAGCATCGGGCGTTTCGTAATACTGCACGTTGATTTTTGAAACAGCATTAAAATCTGCTCCAATCGCACCGTACACATTCCATCTTCCAAATTCCATAATTGAATAGCTCATACTGAGGGGTATCTGTATCATATCCAAGTCAACTGATTTGGGCAAAATAACTCTTTCAGGAGTATTAATTACGACACCACCCCTTATAACTTCAGGAGGGAGTTGGGTTTGGTACTTCTTCTGATTGTAGACTAAACCTGATGAAAGCTCAAGTTTACCTCTTTTATATCCCAAGCTTATACCCGCACCTTTGTTGAATGACCAATCACTGCCTTTTCCAGAATCACCTTTATAGATATACGAAACATCCACTAAGTCTGTATTGGCTGTCCCGAATACACCCAAGCGCCACCATTTACTTCTTTTTGTCAATTTGGGCGTATTGGGCTCATCATATAATTCACTGATTGTCAATGCTTTAGTGCGCAATACTTCAAGTGGTTCAGCAGCTGCAATACTCTCTGAATTTGTCTTTGAATTAATCTTTTTATCATTTAGATTCAAAGCCTTATTTTCATTAAAAACAAACATAGAAGTAGGTAAAACAGGTAATTCTTTTAAAACATCGTTATTTTTATTCAGACTTGACGCTTGTGTATTATTCTCAGAACCTACAACTGCGTTATTGACAAATGAACCTTTCGACTCATTCAAGTTTATCGCTTGGGTTTCAATAATAGCATTTGGCGTATTGAAATTTTGATTTGGACTATTAAAATCAGTTTTTTTCTCAGAGCCAGATTCATTAAATACAAGAGGCGGATCATTGGGATTAATGACCTTATTTTCACCTTGATTTTGTTGATACTGATTATCCTTATTGCGCCATTCTGTACCTTGATTAAATATTCTGTTTTCTTTTTTAATGTTAGATGATGGGATTTTTTCAGAATTACCAGACCCCTCAGTATCCAACACATTAATGATCGTAAATAAGAACAAAATCATCAATGCTACTTCTACTATTTTAAACCGGATAATCTTAGTTTTCCAAGAAAATTCGTCATCCAGCCTTTGGTTCATCATATCCCAGTGAGAAGATGAAAAAGGTATATCAGTCTTATTCAAGGCTTGGCGCAACGAATCGTCAAAATTGGCATCTTGAGTATCCAGATCATCCAGTTTTTGACTCATAAAATCCCAATGAGAAGCGTTAAAGGGAACATCTAATGAACTTAATTTTTGATGCGTTGATTCATCAAAAGCCTTTTCAGTAGCATCCAACTGCTTCAATTTCTGCTCCATTTGAGTCCAATGGTCAGGATTGAATGGCACATTGAGGTTTCCCATTGCCTCTTGTACCTTTTTATCTATTTTATCTTGATTAGTTTTCTCCATTGTTCACTATATTATTACCTGTCAAAATAGCTTGTAATTTTAAACGAGCTTTTACCAAATTCGACCTTGAGGTACTTTCAGTAATGCCCAATTGATCCGCAATTTCTTTATGAG
This sequence comes from Saprospiraceae bacterium, assembly GCA_031381715.1. Classification (GTDB taxonomy): domain Bacteria; phylum Bacteroidota; class Bacteroidia; order Chitinophagales; family Saprospiraceae; genus JAAFJT01. The sequence goes on along the minus strand of JANMYC010001249.1, from coordinate 1,098 downwards.
AATATCCGTCTATCACATATAAGTTGAAAACAGTGCGGTAAGCTGGTGTCAGTTTTGTAATAGCTATTAAAATATCTTTCTCAGAGCATTGACTGATAGCATCTGCATCATCATTGCTCAAGTCGTATGCTGTTTCTAAATCTTCTGTGCGGCGGCGTATCGTTTTTCTGTAAAAATCAATAGCCGTGTTGACCATGATGCGCCGAATCCAGGCCTGTAGGGCAGTGCCTGGCTGGTATGAAGCTATATGCTTGAATACTTTGATAAAGCCCTCGTGGAGTATATCCATAGCGTCTTCATCATTATTGGCATAGCGAAGGCATACACCCATCATCTTGCCGTAGTACTCCTCATACAGCTTTTTTTGTGCCCATCGTTCACGTGCGATACACGCTTGCACGAGGTCTCTCTCTTCAAATTCTAAACTAAATACTAAATCCATACCGTTTTGAAATAACTGAATTGTAAAAGTTAGGTTGTTTTGATTTTAATTCTAAGTAGGCGTATAGAAATAATCGCTGCTATCGGTCGGGCTGTAAAATGTAAAAAATGCAGAGCGTAGCGGAGTATTTTTTACATTTTATAGAACCGACTTTAAAAGATAGCAGGGTTTATTTTAGCCAAACTACTTAATGATGTGTGAGGATTCTGACTTTAAAACGTTAGCACATTTTAATATGCTGCTTTAAAATTAAATAAAAATTATGATTCATTTTAAAAAGACAGTTTTTTAAACGAAAAAACGCCCAAAGCAACACACTTTTGACGTTTTTTACATTGATTTTTATTAAAAAGGTAGCATTTTAAGCCTCAATACTGAGGGGGTATATCCTACGCTTCAATATGCACTGCAATACTCAATTCTTCCAATTGCTTATCGTCAATGGCAGAAGGTGCATCAATCATCACGTCTCTACCTTGATTATTTTTAGGGAAAGCGATGAAATCACGAATGGAGTTAACGCCCGACATGACTGCGCACAAACGGTCGAAACCGAAAGCGATACCACCGTGCGGCGGTGCACCGTACTCAAATGCGCCCAACAAAAAGCCAAATTTTGATTCTGCTTCTTCTTCGGTCATGCCCAAAAGGGTGAA
>JANMYC010001222.1:0-5624 GCA_031381715.1 Saprospiraceae bacterium | reverse complement strand
TTAAAAAAAGTGTTATTGAGCAATTTTGAGAAAATGACTTTTTTCAAATTTGCAGAAATACGAAAAGCGCAAGTTGAGTATAACTTGCGCTTTCATTTATAGAAAGAACATAAAACGATATTAATAATCATCATCATCATCATCGTCTTCGTCACTGCGACGGCGGCGGCTTTTAGGGACGAACTCCTCGTCATCATCGTCATCGGCGACGCTAACATCATCCTCAACTTTTAAGCCCTCTATGTCCAGACCTTCGAGGTCTAAATCATCTCTGATTGGCTTAGTGTCATCTTCTAAATCGTCATCTTCACGAACGATATTACGCGTATCTAAAACGGTAACACGCACCAGATACGAAAGCTCATCAGTATCATACGGCAATGCCATGACTTTTTCACCCTTTGGAGTTGTGTACGAAATGAGCTTATGGGAAAACCCGTTTGGATAATCCGTTTTGATTTGTGCCTGGAGTTCTTTGGGCAACTTATCAAAATCTTTTACTACTCTCGGTTTTGACTGTTTAGCCATAAAATTATATAAAGTTATTTTTTTTGAAAATTCTGATTTACTCTTTAAAACTATATTTTGGGTCAAATTTATAACACCTGTGAAAAAATCAAATAGTTGAAGCAACTTTTTTTTATTTTTTTTTAATAAAAAACCTTAATAACTTGATTTACATGCAATTATAAATTGTTTTTTAATATAAATCAAGATACAATTATATTTAAAGTCAATTCTATTAAAGAATTTATACTTTTGGAGGCTTGTTGGCTGAATGTATTGTCGCATCTATTGGCTAAAATGGCGGATATCGAAATCGCTTTATGATTGAGCAATCGTGCCATACCATATATGCCCGCCGTCTCCATTTCCAAATTGGTAAGCAATGTACTACCATGCTTAAAACTTGTTAAAATTTTCAAAAGCTTGGGCTCTGCACTGCGACCCCTCAGTATTCTGCCTTGCGGCGCGTAAAAACCCGGTGCAGTGAGCGTAGTCCCTCTTATAAATTCGGGTTGATTGAACTTTTCCAATAAACTTTTATCCGCATTGAAGACATAAGGAATAAGCATCAAGTCTTCGCTTCTCTTCTCCAAATAATCTGCCAAAATATCAGCCAAAACGAGTTCATCGCCATTTTGTTGTGCATCATAAAAATGCATCAGATTATCGAACCCCACAGCTTTTTCAGAAATTACAAAACTATCCAACGGAATATCCTGTTGAATACTGCCAGAAGTACCAATTCTGATAATATTAAGGCTCGTCAAGGCGGGTTTTGTTTCACGGGTTTCGAAATCAATATTGACCAGCGCATCCAATTCAGTCATCACAATATCAATATTATCGGTGCCGATACCCGTAGAAATGACTGAAATGGGCTGCCCCCTCAGTATTCCGGTGTGTGTCACGAATTCGCGGTGCTGAATTTTATGCTCTATTTTATCAAAATGCTTACTAACTTCGCCCACTCGATTGGGGTCACCTACGGTAATAACGGTAGGGGCAATTTGCTCAGGCGTAATATTTAAATGATAAATACTGCCATCGGGATTTATAATCAATTCTGAATCTGGAAAATGCATTATTAAACTATTAAAATACTTTCAAGGAAAAAAATCAAATATGAGAAAAGTTTTTCATCTCTCAACATGCTCTACTTGTCAAAAAATTTTGAAGGAAACGAACGCCCCCTCAGTATGTACGCTGCAAGATATAAAAACTCAAGCAATCAGTGCAGAAGATTTGGATTGGCTGGCATCAAAGGTAGGCAGCTACGAGGCTTTGTTCAGTAGAAAAGCCCTCAAATACCGTGCAATGGGCTTACATGAAAAGGAATTGAGTGAAAAAGATTATCGAGATTTAATCTTACAGGAATATACTTTTTTGAAACGCCCCGTCATTGTCGTTGACGAACACGTTTTTGTGGGCAACCTAAAAAAGACTGTAGAGGAAGCGAAACAGTTGGTTGTTGGTTATTAGTTGTTAATTATTGGTTGTTAGTTATTGGTTGTTAGTTATTGGTTATTAGTTCTACTTATAATATGCGCTCCAATAACCAATAACCAACAACTAATAACCAAAACTATTTACATTGCAAATAAATAGGTGCTGTGAGAACTCGATTGCTCTCATGCCCTGCCCTATCTTTGATGTATATTTCATATATGAGAGTATCAATCGGCTTTGTCGTCGATGCTTCGCAGGGAGGGAGCACATTGCAGCACGTTGTGAACAGCAATAAGCGAATATCGCCTGAGATGCCGTTACCCGCGCCTTGTTCAGGTATATATGGGAGCCTAAAACGCTCCGCAGGTTTATTATCCCTTTTATCCGTTAAAAAGATATTGATAATTTTCGAGCTATCTTTGTTCGTTTCGGGCACGCCTAAGTCACCATCGCCATCCGTAAAAGTGAGGGTCAAAAAAAGTGAATCTTCGGTACCCAATCGCCCTTGGCGCATCGTATTTTTACTCAAACCTTGGAATTTGATTTGAGGTTCGACGGGATAATCTGGAGGACTGATACAAGCCGCAAATGCCATTATTAAAACACCAAAAAGTAGAACTCCATTTTTCATAACTTACTGATTTTCAAAGATTTGAGAGACGTTTTAAAAAATAAAATACTAAATATCACCAATTCTTCAGCGAAAAAGAACGGTGAAGGCATCTCAACTGAAAAGGATTTTGAAGATCTGGCATTTCAGATTTTTGAGTACCAATACAAATATAACGCTTTTTACCAACGATATTGTTCTCTAATTGGTAAAGAGTTGTCAAAAATTAATCAACTTTCTGAAATTCCCTTTTTACCCATTCAGTTTTTTAAAAATAATATTATTAAAACGGGCATTTGGAACGAAGAGTTCATTTTCACCAGTTCTGGCACTACAGGCATTACCACCAGTCAGCATTTTGTGCGGGAGTTGGATTTTTACAATCAACTCACCATCCACGGTTTTGAGCGTTTTTATGGTTCTATAACTGAATATTGCGTTTTGGGTTTACTGCCGGCTTACCTTGAAAGGTCAGGTTCATCGCTCGTGACGATGGTTGATGATTTTATAAAACGTTCTCCTTACCCTCAAAGTGGCTTTTTCCTTTATAACTACGACAAATTAAACGAAGTTTTATTAAAAAATAAGGAAAATAATATTCCTACCTTATTAATAGGTGTCAGTTTTGCGCTTTTGGATTTTGTTGAAAAGTACCCATTGGATTTTCCAGAACTCATTGTCATGGAAACGGGCGGTATGAAAGGCAGGCGAAGAGAAATGATTAGAGCGGAGTTGCACGAAGAAATTAAAAAAGGATTTAATACGCAAGTCGTTCATTCTGAATATGGTATGACAGAATTACTCTCACAGGGCTATTCAAAAGGGCAAGGTGTGTACCGAGCCACTCCGAGTATGAAACTATTGACGAGAGACATGAACGACCCCCTCAGTATTTTACCGAATATTGGGCGATTAGGCGTAGTAAATATCATTGACTTAGGAAATCTGGACACTTGCAGCTTTATTGCCACCGATGATTTAGGAAGAGTATATTCCGATAATACTTTTGAAATATTGGGCAGATTGGATAATTCAGATATTCGGGGTTGTAACTTGATGATGAGTGATGGGTAATAAATGATGGGTGATGGGTGATAGTTGAAGTTACATTTTATCACTAATCACCCATCACTCATCGCCTATCCACCAGTCTCTACCCGCATTTGGGCGATTTGGCTATCCCATAATTTATTTGCACCTTTTACATCATTCGCGTCACAGAAGTCCGTGATAACAAGAACAGTTTCTTCAGTAATGGGAGATTTAGTAATTCTGAATTCCAAATATTCATTCGGACTTGGAGCATCTTCCCACTCAAAGCGAAGAAGTTCATCTTCCCAGTCTTCAATCAACGAAGCTTTTTGTTCATCACCGTCCCAATAGAATGTATAAACATTGCCACTGATATCAACTTCATCGCAGAACCAACGCACCAGACAAGCCGGCGTTGTTAAAAACTGATAAACAATAGTAGGTGAAGCTCGAAAAATATATTCGATTTTGTACATCGTACGTTTTGCAGCCATAATAAATAAGAATACTTTTAAGCGAAATTTTAGATATTAAAAAATCACTTTTAAATAAAATATATTAAAAAGTTTTTGAAATCGGGTAAATAAAGTATTAATTGATGATTCCGCCAAATATTTAGCGATTTTTTTTTATTTTTTTTAAAAAGTAAGAATTTTGTTTGGTTTAAAATGCTCGATGTTCTCTTTACACAAAATTTTATTTTGTGACCAATTTATAAAATTAGTGTCTTTTATACAATAATTATATTGACAAAGCTGACTAAAATGTTTACTTTTGTGCGAAATTTGCAAAAGCACGTCTTCTCCACTATATACTTATCATTTTATTGAGTCCGTTCTCCCATACCAATGAAAAATTTACAGCGTGTGAACATCCACTTTGACTAACAAAAAAAATAAAAAAGAGGTACTCCTAAGGCATGAGACAACTCAAAATTACCAAGTCCATCACTAACCGTGAGAGCCAGTCGCTCGAAAAATATTTGCAGGAAATCGGAAAAGTTGACCTGCTCACTCCTGAAGAAGAAGTAGATTTAGCTAAACGCATCAAACAAGGCGACCAAGCTGCACTTGAAAAATTAACAAAAGCCAATCTTCGTTTTGTGGTATCTGTGGCAAAACAGTATCAAAATCAAGGTCTTTCTTTATCTGACCTCATTAACGAAGGTAATCTGGGCTTAATTAAAGCCGCTCAACGATTTGACGAAACGCGTGGATTTAAATTTATCTCTTATGCGGTTTGGTGGATTCGTCAATCAATTCTACAGGCTTTGGCTGAACAAAGCCGTATTGTGCGCCTTCCACTCAATAAAGTGGGGTCTTTGAATAAAATTAATAAAGCATTCTCTGAACTTGAGCAAGAGTACGAGCGCGAACCATCGCCTGATGAATTGGCTCTTTTGCTCGAAATCACGACTGAGGAAGTAGAAACGACTTTGGGCGTTGCTGCGCGTCACGTATCCATGGATGCGCCGTTTGTAGATGGTGAGGACAATTCACTTTTGGATGTCCTTGAAAATACAACCACTCCAGGAACTGATACAGCCCTCGAATACATCGAATCGCTTCGTCGTGAAATCGAACGCTCACTTTCTACATTGACTGACCGCCAGAGCGATGTCATCCGTTTGTACTTCGGTATCGGCGTGGAGCATCCAATGAGCCTTGAAGATATAGGTGATAAATTTGGTTTGACCCGCGAGCGCGTTCGTCAAATTAAAGATAAAGCCATCAATAAATTGCGTTCAGCATCAAAAAGTAAGTTGTTGAAACATTATTTAGGTTCTTAATTCCGTTTTTTATGTTAAAAACCTACAATCCACCAATCATTTAGTTGATTGGTGGATTTTTTTTGTTTGAATTAGGATTTGTGGGATTTAAAGGATGTTTTAGGATTTTAGGCGTTGTTTGAATCCTAAAATATCCTTTATATCCTACTAATCTTAATTCAAATATTTACACTTTATCATTTATTTTTCCGTTTAAAACAAATAGCTTAATTTTACCTTTATAGTTTAAATAAACTTCCA
>JANMYC010001208.1:0-4722 GCA_031381715.1 Saprospiraceae bacterium | reverse complement strand
TATCTTCTACGCGTTTTACCGATTGACCTATATAATTGGTACTCATCTATGATTGTCAATTAAAAGTTTTAAATGAAAGTTTAAAAGATAGAATAAATAGATGTTAGATAATAGATGTTAGACCAGTCAAGAATTGATAATCAATGCTTTATGTGATTTTAAAACAGCTTTTATTTTGACAAAACTATTATTCGGTATCTTTTAAAGGTTTTAATAGTTAAAATAGAGCAAAATACTGAGGGGGGGTACATTTAAATTACAATTTTTTTTAAATGAAAAATGTAAAATTTTAAATGTAAAATCGCAAAAGTGCCGCCGATATTGAGGGGTTTATACTTTTACATTTTACATTTATTGTTTTGCATTTTACATTATCATTTAAAAATAAAAAGAATCAAACACCGTCTAATGTCTATAAAATCAAGCCATTACACCCGCATTATTGACCGCATGTTGTACCGCCCTTACGATATTATGGTAGCCTGTGCAACGACAGAAATTACCTTCTAAAGCTTCTCTAATCTCTTGTTCACTTGGATTGGGGTTATGAGATAAAAGGTCAGCTGCCGTCATAATCATACCCGGTGTACAAAAGCCGCATTGTAAGCCGTGCTCTTCTTTGAAGCCCACTTGTAGCGGATGGAGAGTGCCATCTGCGCTCGCCATGCCCTCAATGGTGGTCACTTGTGAGCCTTCCGCTTGTACCGTCAGAACCGTACAAGATTTGACCGCTTGCCCGTCGATATGAACGGTACACGAACCGCAGCCAGAGGTGTCGCAACCAATGTGCGTACCCGTCAAGCGCAGTTTATCACGGAGGTAATACACGAGCAATTCACGTGCTTCTACCTCATGGTGATAATCTTTTCCATTGACGGTGATTGAAATAGGGATTTTCATAAGGAGTGAAGATTTTTTTGATTTAGTGATGATACAATAATTTTTTAATGTCGCTTTAAAGTTAAAGTTTCTATTTAAAAATCCAAGTATTTTAAAATTAAATTTACTCAAATTAGATAAATTCCAAATAAAGTATAATAATTCTTGAAAGGGAAGGTGGGAGAGCGGAGTAAATAATTAAAGGTTTTTTGTAGGTAAACTATGTTTCTATTGGTTTTGAATTTCATTCTTTGATTCATGGGATTGGGAAAAAAATACCCCTCAGTATCCAGTCTTAAAAAGCCACAAATACTGAGGGGTATCTGAAAGAAAAGAGTGTTGAGAATTAAGCCACTAATTCCATTTTTTGAATCATTTTAAAAGCACCATTCCATAGCTCTATGCGTCGTTCAATGCACGTTTTGATAGTTTTTTCGGCTTCATCCCAATAGGCAGCATTGTTTTTACAAAGATTATTGGTCATTTGGAGTGCCATTTGGCTATGATGCCCGCCATCAACTTCGATGTGATGCTCTAAATAATACTTGAATAGGGCAATATTATCGGGGAAGTTTTTATTCAAATCTGTTCTTCCAAGTCTTCCAATCTTTCGGTGGCTGTTGTGTTAAGTCAGAGACTTAACACATATCTAAGAGCTACCGCCGGACCACACCTAATTGTGTAGATTGTTTACCACTCTCTATAGGAGTCCTTTTGACAATATTTGATTATTTTGCACCCTACTCTTGGTCGGGCGGTGGCTCTCCTTTAGATATGTGTTCAGACAGAGTCCGAACACAACAGCCGCCGAAAGATTGGAAGACTTGGAAGAACAGGTTCAATCCGCTCTTTAATCCTCTGTATTTCAATATCCATTTTTATGATTTTATAACTATTTAGACAAACAATAAGACCTACGTATTACTGAATAGATATAGTTGATTAAAGTTCATATAAGGTTGAAAAATGAATAGAATATGACAATGTTCTTTCACGGCAACAACCCACACCACATATACAGCCACCTAAAGATTTTGAAGATTTGAAAGAACGGGTAAAGTAATTAACAATCAATAGAATATAGTATTTCCTACTTATTTATTAACAATTTGATTTTATTGTAAAAAAAAATTACAAAGAATAATTAAGTCTTCTATATTTGTATAGATTATTTGAGAATTAACTTCCTATAAGACAACTCTAAATTAAATCTGTGAATAAGTTAGAAATAATATTAAATGAAGCAAATGGTGAACCCGTTAGCCTAAAATCAATGTCTCCTGAGGCTTTAGAGTCATTTCTATCTGTGATGTCATCTCTCAAAGCTATAGCAGTTGCTATAGCAAATAATAATGAATTAAGCTTTTCAATTACCGAGGGTTCAGCTAAAGCTGTATTGGAAGCCCCTTCCGTACCCATGGACTCAATTTATAAAGAATTAGATATTGCAATGAAGGGGCAAAGTGAAGATAAGGAAGTTACGACAAATTTAAGAAATATCCAAGACCAGATAAAAAGACAAAATTTCAATTATGGATTTTTATACAAAAGAGTCAATCAACCAACAATAGATATATTTCCAACTCTATATAATTCCAATAGAATTTCACTTAAAAGGAAGAAAAATGAATATGAGTTCAAGCTCATTGTTAAAAGTGGGTTTCTAAATCAAATCGGGGGTAATTCTCCTAATTATCATTTTGATTTTGGGAATGGAGAAAAAATTACTATCTCCTGCACCGTTGATGATGCGATGACAATAAATCAATGTTTGTATAAAAATGTTCAGGCACTACTATTATGTAAAAAATGGTATGATATAAATAAGAGAGATGATTATTTTCATAAAATCATCATTGAAGATGAATTTTCGGATAAGGTAAAACTATTCTTTACTGATTATAACAAAGAGAATGATTTGGTTAAGAAATTAACGTTCATGCATGATTTCATTGACGATATGTTCAATGAAAAATTGGGACATAAAATGTTATACTATTTATTAATTGCTTTCAATGATAAAAATTTACATCTCAGTGAACTAAAAACGCTTTTAGTGATTTCAAAAGCTTTCAAAAATAATGAAATTATTACAAAAGCAAGAGAAGCCCTTGTGAAAACTTACACAGAAAAAAAGAACAAATCAATAATATAAATTTATATGTTTGAAATAATTCGTTCAAAAGTTGAACAAGATATAAATAGAGATTTCGTCGCACTTGGATTTCTTATCTATGGGGATAATAATGACACGCATTCAGCCTTTGTTATCCAACATAAAGGTGTTCTGTCTGAGTTTCATTTTACTGGTAAAATTGAATCCTCAGAATTGAAACACGATTACTATCACAAAATAACATACTCAATACATCCGGATGAAGTGCCTGCTTTTATTGCGTCGTGTCAACAAATAAAGAAAAAAGCTAATCCAATATATGGGTATTTTTACTCAGGTGAAAGCTATGACAGTGATGGGAATCATTTTGGCAACAAAGATTTAGGGCAAAGAATGACCTGTGTTGGATTTTGTTTAAATGTGCTTAAAGGATTTTTAGAGGATGATTATCTGCAATATACAGATTGGAATGAAGAATCACACAAATGTTTAGGCTATTTAGAATGGTATTGCGAAAAACACAAAGTTGATATTTCTATGGTCAAAACATCGCATAGAAGAATAGCTCCCATTGAATTACTCACGTCTGGTTTTTTTAATAATTTCCCAATTAGGAAAATTCATATAGATGGTAAACTAGAAGATGTGACGAGTATTATTCAAGCCAAACAATTATCTGAAATGAATTAAAAAACAGCACATGGAAATAAAGCTTAGAAAATTCATATAGAATCACTTTCTTTCAGGTCTTCCAATCTTGAGTAAAGTCTTACTCTCAACCAAATATGGGTTCTACCTCCTACGGCAACAACCCAAACCGCTCATACAACCACCGCATTTTCAAAGCATGATGCTCCGCAGGGACGCTGTGACCACTTTCGGGATAAAGATAAAACGCCTTTTCAAGGGATGAAAGGTTATTAAAAGCGGCAAAATTGATGGCGGAGGGGCATATATCATCGAAAAGACACGATGCCATGATGACGGGGCAAGTGATGCGCGGCGCATGATTTTTAATATCAATATAGTTTAAAACGCTGTAAATACTGTCCCACGAAGTGCCTGTGCGAGAGACGTACTGTTTAAATTCCTCAAAGGGCCAGTTCGCAATTTTAAAATAATTCGGAAAATCGGATAAAAAAGGCACATCGGGCAAGCAGAATTTAATCCGTTTATCCAATGAAGCTGTGGCAATACTCAACGCACCGCCCTGGCTGCCACCACTCACCGCCAAACGAGATGTATCCACCTCCGCACGGCTGCATAGAAAATCCACCGCCCGCACACAATCCATATATGCCGCTCTATAAATATATTGTTCCTTATTTTCTAACCCCCTCAGTAAAAACCCCGGAAACCCCGGATTAATATCCTCCCGACTGTTCCCATGCCCCCGAATATTCAGATAAACAGCCGCCATATTCGTATCCAAATCAAACGGTTCCATCACCGACGAATAGCCTTGCACATTCAACACCGCAGGTAGATTTTTCTTACCTTTTGGTCTTGAATAATAGCCTTTTACCCGCACATTACCCAGTGATTTCATCTCTAATTCAAAAACTTCTACTTCTGGGGTTGTCCATTTTGGTAGTAAAGTGAGTTGATAATTGGGCTCAATATCCGCCAATTCCGCTAAGGCTTTATCCCAATATTCATCAAAATCGGCGGGGGGCGTAGCGGGTACTTTAAGCGTTTCGGGTGCCACCGCAAAGCCTTTTTTCTCT
>JANMYC010001169.1:0-2854 GCA_031381715.1 Saprospiraceae bacterium | reverse complement strand
GCCTGACATTTGCTTTTTAGCGAGCGCATACTGAGGGGATGTTTCAAGGAAAGCGTAGTATATCTTTTTAACTTTTGGATGATTTTTTAAATAATCGACAATTTTGGCGGCACTTTCATCGCTTTGTTTCATGCGCAAAGGCAATGTCCGCAGCCCCCGAATAATTAAATTGGCATCGTGGGGGCTGATAATAGCACCAATTGTCATCAATTCACTGTTGAAAAGCTTTTGAATCATCTCTTTTTTACCGCAAATAACGCCTGCAACCACATCGGAATGACCGTTTATGTATTTCGTTGCGGAATGCACCACGATGTCAATACCCATTTCAATCGGTCGTTGAAAAATAGGGGAGCAGTGTGAATTGTCAATTATTGAAATCAGATTATACTTTTTACACAAAGCGGCACACGCTGTAAGGTCTTGAATATCAAAGGTTAATGAATTAGGGCTTTCAAGATATAAGATTTTTGTATTGGTCTGGATGGCTTTTTCAATCTCGTCGGTGTTTTTAGCGTCCACAAAAGTGGTAGTAACACCAAAGCGCGGCAGGAATTTTTGGGTGAGCGCAATCGTCCAACTATAAGGCGATTTTACACATACAATGTGGTCGCCCATTTTTACATTACCAATTACTGCGGCGGCAACTGCTGCCACACCACTTGCCGTAATCAGCGCATCCTCAGCACTTTCAAGGGCAGCCACTTTTTTACGTAAAATTTCGACTGTTGGGTTATTGCCACGCGTATAAATGCGACCAGTTAATTCATTGCTGAGCATCTCGCGGAAGATGTTCAAATCTTTAAAAGCAAAATTAGAGGATTGAATGACGGGCGTTGAAACGGCATTGAAATAATTTTCGCGGTCTTCGCCCAAATGGTATAAAATGTCAGATAATTCCATTGATTTGATTTATGATGATTAGGATTTTAACTTTTAATTTGATAATTGGTGTAATTCGTGTTAAAATATTGTAATTCGTGGGCACAGTTAAGCAATTACCTATATCTACTTGGGATAAAACTATGTCAAAGTTGGTATTAAAACTAAAAATATTTATTTATTTTTTTCCTTGTACACAATTTTCAGAAAACAACGCCGTTTTAAATCCATAATCAATCAATAATCCTGAGCATTCAAACATTCAAATTCTCATCTAAATTTTCTACATGATTTAATTCTTACATCGCTTTCTTTTGTATCAAATAGTTTGTGAAATCAAGGTAACCTTGATGTATTCTATTTATTTTTTTATGTATTTGATACGCATTACTCAAGACTTTTAAGCTATCAAAAAACCTATTTTTACAAGATTTAATTTTTAATGACCATGTATAAGTCATTGATTGTCAGTGTGTTGGCAAGCTCAGTTTGCTTGGTTGCGTGTAATGAAAACAAAAAACAGGAAGCCGTCGCCAAAAACGAATTTAAAGCTATAACATCACAAAAACCGTTCATCAATCCCCCCGTCACCGATTTAATACCTCAATACGTGTCTTTTACTCTGGACGCGTCGAAGGGGACGACTTTTCGCCTAAAAAATGGCTCTGAAATAGTCGTCCCTGCCGATGCCTTTACCGATGAAAACGGTCAAATACTGAGGGGTACTATCGAAATGAAGTACCGTGAAATGCACAATGCGCTTTCAATCTACCTCGCTGGAGTGCCCATGAATTACAAAAATGGCCATTTTACAACGGCAGGAACATTTGATTTGCGAGCGTTTCAACAAAATAAAAACATACAGTTACAGAAGCCTCTCAAGGTAAAAATGGCGAGTTATACCTGTCTGCCGACAAGGCAGGCTGAGGAGGATGATTATGACTTTTTTTATTTAAATGAAAATGAACGCCGTTGGGATTCGCTCGGTCATAGAAAACCAGAAGTGAATGTAGAGAAACAACGGCTTTTAAAAAGCATTGAAAATCAACGATTTACACAACGTTTTCCGTTGGATAGGCAATATTTTGCTTTTAATTATATGGCAATAATGGATGTGTATTACAATGACGATTGGCGCATTTTAAGTAAACAGAAAACCATTGACTCTGCCTTCACAGCAATTACATCCAAATTAGAATCTTATGGCTTAGGCTGGGAAAACAATTATTGCAACAATCGAAAAATGATCACTTGGCAACAAACCGAGTATCCTGCCCCCCTTTTCGTTTGGAAAAATGTGCACAAAAAACCTTTTCCCGATTGGGCAAAAGGTGCTTATGGGAGTTTGAAAGATTTGGGTAAAAACCATTATATGTATTCCGTTGAAAATGAAAAAGATAGCACTCGTTTTGAAGTAGAATTGGAATGTGTAATGCCTTTAAAATCTCTTTTTGCATTTTCTCCGGATGAATGGAAAAACCAATATGCAGCGACGATGCAAAAGGTAAAAAAGGAGCAAGAGCGGCTCAAACAAATAGCCGATGTTTACCGTACTTTTGAAATCAATAAATTGGGTCTTTATAATTGGGATAAGCTGATGAAAGACGATAATGCGGTGGTTTTGGAAGCCAATTTTGAGTTTCCTTCGGCTGTGAATGAAAAATTGACCACGCTCGATGTAGTCTATATTTCAGGCGATAATAGGAGTGTGATTACTTTTCCTAAAATTAGTTGGGATAAATTGGCAATTGTACCCGATGATGGCGGGCGCTTATTCGTGATAATGCCCGATAATAAAGTGGCGTTGTATTCTGTACCGAAATATTCTAAATTAGAATTTGCTACATGGCGAGCCTCCAAGCTACCCCCTCAGTATATTTTCAAATTAGAGGAAAAAACGAATATAAAAACCGAAGCCGATTTAAAGCGCGTTCTTCAGATTTAGTCAATAGTAAGTTTGTTTGTTTTTTAT
>JANMYC010001143.1:0-2552 GCA_031381715.1 Saprospiraceae bacterium | reverse complement strand
TGTACCCCATAGATTGGACAAAAAAAAGAGGTTGTTAATGAATTGTATAATAAAAAGTTTACAATTGTTTCAGAGCGAAGGGTAACAAAAGCTACCCTCCTGCAATGAAGCGATATTCTTTTTCCACATCAAAACTAGGCGTAATTTTTATCAAAAGCAAATAAAAAAATACGAATTAGACAATTCCTTTTTTATATATCGTCGCTGGGAATTGATATCCTAACGATGAATGTTTTTGTCTATAACAATGTTTGAACACATAATCTTCGATGCCCTTATAGAGCATTGGTACAGTATCAAAAGCATGTAAATAAATACAATTGTATTTAATATCACGCCAAAACCTTTCAATATAAACATTATCAATTGCGCGTCTTACACCGTCCATACTTATTCGTATATCATTGTCTTTCAATACTTTAGTAAATTGGTTTGATGTAAATTGGCTACCTTGATCGCTATTAAAAATTGCTGGTTTCGGATAATGGCTTAATGCGTCTTCCAGTACCTCTTTACAAAATTCTACGGTCATTGTGTTGGATATTGACCATGATAATATCATGCGACTATACCAATCCATGACAGCACATAAATACATAAATCCATTGGGCATCGGTACGTAGGTAATGTCCGTACTCCATACATGATTGGGATGTGTAATTTCCACATTCCGCAACAGGTAAGGGTACTTTTGATGCTCTTTATTCGCCACAGTTGTTTTCGGTTCTGGGTAGATAGTTTTTAAACCCATAAGCCGCATCAGTCGTCGTATTCTCTTGATATTCACATGATTATACGTATCAGGCAAATGTGCTAACATACGCCTTGCACCATAGTAAGGGAATTCTAAGTACAATTTATCCATCTCTAACATGATAGCCAAGTTTTCAAGACTTTCTGTTTGAGGTGATAAACTATGATAATAACTACTACGTGCTATACCTAATAGTTCACATTGGCGTTGAATACTCAAGGTTTTTGAGCTTTCTATCATCCCAATACGCTGCTCACGATCATTTTGAGCTTGCACATTTTTTTTTCAAGTAGTCAAGCTCTACTGTAAGCTGACCAATTTGACGATACAAAGGCGATGTAATTGATTCTATATCAATCTCTTGTCCCTTTTTGATGCCCATTGAGGACTGCTCGAAAATATCGGCTAAACCATCAATAGCTTGTTTTTTCCAATCCGTAATTTGTTGCGGATGAAGGTCATATTCTTTGCACATATCGCTCAATGTTTTACGCTCGCGCAATGCTTCAATGACCACTTTACTTTTAAATGTGCCATCAAATTGACGACGGATTTTTCTACTCATTGGATTCAGTTTTTACAAAAATAATTGATTTTCCTCAATTAGCTTTTTGCTTTTTTTCTGTCCAATTTTTGGGGTACAGTATAGGATTTAGCTCTGTATATTTATCACCACTAACTAATTGTTGGCTATACTCTTTACTTGTATAATACAATAATCGCTTATCCATACCTATTACATCTGCCACTTGCATTTCGATTATAAATGTATTTCCCTTAAAATCTATGGCTTTTACATCTATAATTGAAGCTTTATAATTAGGTAATATTGGCAGTTGAAATGTGTTGGCAATGATTATAGATTGAATTCGATTGTCATTTTCTAAATGCAGAATAGCATTCAGAAAAGAAATGAGGATGCCTTTTTTATTTTCATTACCGAAAATCTTACGAAAGGCTATGTCATTTTTAATATCTACAAATTGCATTTTTATCTATTTTTCACAAATTTAACCCTAAATAATGTTAAAAATGCGTTTTTATTTAACAAAAATAACCTGCGGTAAAACAACCGACCGCACTACACCATCCTCACTTTGCCATTCAATATTTTCAGCCGATTCATTATTCACGATGTGCTTATTCGATTGCGCGGCGATTGAAAAATAGCTAATTACCTCTTCCAAACCCTTTTGAATCGGATAAATAGTGCTCAATTCCTTTAATGAAATTTGCTTTTGAGAACTGAGTATTTGATTAATTTTATTCTGTAATTCCTGCTTATTCAATTCAAATTGGTCGAAAAGTCGTCCGAAATGGACATTTTCTAACTTGGTGCTGCCAATGCCTTGTGGCTGATTCGCAAAGTTCGCAATTTGAGGTGCTTCACCCCACGGTCTGTCCATATCAATAGACATTTCGGCACCGCCTTCTATTTCAGAAAAATCTTTTTGGCCTGAGAATTGACCGATTTTTTTAACCGCCAAATTTTTAATATCATTAATCAACTCCCGTGAACGTTTGCGGTCGAGCATCTCTTTTTCAACTAAAATGCGGCTGAGTTTATCCGCTAAAAGGTGGTTGGAGTCAATCACTTTTTGACCCGAAGCGTGGAGGTATATTTTTATTTTCTTTAAAAAATTGTCCGCCGCATCAATTTCACGCAATTTTAATAATTGATACACATAATCAATCATCTGAATCAACTCATCTTGCTTTGTGTCCGCTATTAAAAACTGCCAAAACGCATAAAAACTTTTGCCTTGGTCACTGGATTTGAGCTCTTCGGTGGCATCAA
>JANMYC010001136.1:0-1783 GCA_031381715.1 Saprospiraceae bacterium | reverse complement strand
ACCTTTCGAGCTGTATCTTTTGGAGCAGTTGGAGTTGTCACCTCAATAGGCTTATTACCCGAAGGTTCCGTAAAATCTTTAGGCGCTTCTACCGCAGGTATTTGACTTGTTCTCGGCGATTTTTCTTTGGTCTGAATTTTTTTCTTCCATTCCCAGAACTTTGTGAACCCTGGCGTAATGGCTGAATCAGGCTCCATTTTGTTAATGCTCAAATGAGGTAACCCCTCAGTATAAAAGAGTTCTACAGACTTTCCTACGCGCGGCGCAGAGCTTTGAGCCACAATATTTCTATTATAGTTAGTATTATTCCTAACTATCGCTACCGTTTTGTAAATAGGCTTCAAAGAAGAAGAATCAATCACTAAGCTATCCGCAAATTTGCGAGTAGAATCTTGCATCACCGTCAAGGGTACCATTTCACGGAACTGATTAGTGATGTAAAAAATTGTATCCACTCTTTCAACCGATTTCTCTAAACGCGCCATTTGACGATTAAATACGCCGCTTTCATCACTTAAATATGAGAAATAAGTGGAATCGACTATCATGGGTTGCTTTTCATTAGCATCAATCGTAGAACTAATGCGCACCAATGCCTTTGATGTATCTTCCATATCTTTATAAAACAAATCAAACTTATTGACCGGCAGAATGGAGTCTAATTTTTCAACGTCTAATCTATCATTCAATCTATTGGATGAAAATATGATACCTTTTTTACCAAAAGAATTCACATAAACAGCATCTAAGTCATCCCAAAAATCATTTGAAACTTGCTTAAAACTTTGGTTATTAATATTATACAGGAAAATATCAGAATAGCCACGCACCGAAGCCGTGATAACCATATCCTTTGGGTTCATAAAATCAATGGAATAAACCCTCTGAAACTCGGGCTGAAAGTTATCGAGTTTGCGCTTTTTATCCTTAATATTATAATCCAAAATCTTGATAACATCCCTTTTTTCAAACACCGCAGTTATACGCTGATTATCAGGATTCCAAGCTAAAAGTGGATAATTATAATCCGTTGCTTGGAAAGGATTACGCGTGCCCCCCCTCAGTATCAGCTCCCTTTTTCCTGTTTGTACATTCTGTAAATACACTTTCCACTTGCCTATTTCATTTAAAACGTACAAAACATTCTTGCCATCAGGACTGATTTTGGGTTGGTGCAAAGGCAGTTTGAATTTATTTTTAATTTTCAGTTGCTTTAAATTGCTCACTTTGGTCGCTTCCGCCAATTCCTTTTCGTATCTTTTTCTATAGAATTCCATGCACGCCAAACTCATTGGCTCATAACCGCTACCCATTACATACATCATAGCGTCATCAAGATTGCGATTTATCCTCGTCAAATACAGCAAATTACTCACATTTGCTTTGCCGAACTGATACGAAATAAAATACCAAAAGGCATGACCCGACAAGCGAGGCTCAGCCAAAGCGAATTTATTGAAATTTTTATACTTTTTTGTCTGAAAAATATCTCTTAACTTATTGTCAAAATCAGTGTTCCATTCCTCACTCACATACGAAACCAAACCATCTTTAAACCATTGTGGCAAATTCAGAGAAATAGCATTTTGTACAACTTCTTGCAAATTGGACCCAAAAAGCATCGCATTCATAAAAACAGTTGCAATCCCTTCTCTTACTTGCTTGCGTAGGTGCGTATGATCTCCATCAAAATACACAAATATCTTTTCGCCAATAACTATTACCTCCCCAGGTTCCGTAACAAATGACTCTTCTGAACCGATATTGCTTTGGTGTAAATCCG
>JANMYC010001106.1:0-9618 GCA_031381715.1 Saprospiraceae bacterium | reverse complement strand
GCTTGCGAGGCAATGCCAAGTATATACCAATCTTGTTTAAATAAATACCCAATACTGAATATTATGAGACCGTACACTAATATCAAAGTTGAGACCATAATCAGCAGTGTAACCGCTAAATTGCCGATACCTTGTGAGGCTTTAAAATCGCAAAATGCGCAATAACATAAAACTGCTCGCCGATGCTGCACGACCGTTCACTGCCCACATCGCTACTAACACACCCGTGACAGTAGCTATTGACCCTAAAAAAAAATTGGCAATCATCGGCAAGCCGGCTTTTTTAAGGCTGAGGAGTTGAATACCGAGTATTAAAAAAAATACAGCTAAAGGTGAAACAAAGTAAAATGCCATCATAAAGGGGCGGGGCGTTGGATTCGATAGGAATCAGCCCTAAATTAGCTTCAAGGGCACCTAAAAGCCTCACTCAAATGACGAATATAAGGTAATGTTGCCAGTTTTTCACCGACAAAAATATTCACACAAAGGATGGCGAGGATGAAAAGTGGGTTACTATTCATTAGTGGCGTTTTGTTCTTTGTTAAAAAATAAGCAAGTCGGGCCATGTTTGGAATAAAAACAGAAAAATAAATTATTTAGATTAATTCAAAATAAGGCATTGAAACATTTGGAAATTCAAAATCTCGTTTTACTTTTGTGCCACTATTTTTAATTAATCTAAATAATAATAAATGAAAGCTTATTATCAAACATTACTTTTATTCTTGTTTTCTATAACATCACTTATGGCTCATAACCCGAATGGTGAGACGGGTTCGGTCCATGGAATTGTTTTAGATGCTTCTCGTCAGCCGATTGTCGGTGCAAGTGTGGTTCTGAAAGGCACTGTTCGGGGTGTGGCAACCAACGATAAGGGAGAGTTTTCCATAAAAAATATTGAAGTGGGTACTTATACGTTGGTTGTCTCGAGTGTTGGTAGTCAGATTTTAGAAAAATCGGTAGATATACTGAGGGGGGTCACAACGACAGTCAATATCGAACTTTTGGAGCTTGATTTGTCTCTTCAAACCCTACATGTGGTGTTTAACCGAGGTGTAAGAGGGAATGACCATATGGCTGAGATCAGCGATTATACCATCAATGCCACTAAAAAGAACGAAGTTATCCGCCTTGACCGTCTCGACGCCAACTTGGCAATGAACAATACCCGACAAATTTATGGACGTATTCCGGGCATTCATATTTGGGAAAGCGATGGCTCGGGCATACAGCCGGGTTTGGCGTCAAGGGGTCTGAACCCGAATCGTTCTTGGGAATTTAATGTTAGAATGAACGGTTATGATATCACGCCCGATCCAATGGGTTACCCCGAAGCTTACTACAACCCTCCAATGGAAGTTGTTGACCGCATCGAGATTATTCGGGGCGCATCGTCTTTGCAGTTTGGTCCTCAATTTGGTGGCTTACTGAATTATGTTTTACGCAAACCCGATATTTCTACCCGTTTCACGGCTGAAACTCAAAATACTGTGGGCAATAATGGGCTTTTCAGTACATTCAATTACCTCGGCGGCACAGAAGGCAAACTAAGCTATACGGCTTACTATCAAAAGCGCGTAGGTGATGGCTGGCGTCAAAACGGCTATTTTAACACTGATCACGCCCATCTTGAAGCCAATTATGCCATCAATAATAAACTCAAATTGGGTCTTGAAGTCACTTATATGACCTACAAAAGCCAACAACCGGGCGGTTTGACGGATTCTCTTTTCCAAATTGATGCGCAACAAAGTTTGCGCAGTCGCAATTGGTTCAGCACCCCTTGGCTGGTTCCGGCATTGACAGCAGAATACGTTTTTGATGAAAATGCTAAATTGAGCTTTAAAACCTTCGGAACAATAGGCGAGCGCAGCAGCATTGGTTTTGTGAGTGCTATTTCGAATAAAGACCCGCTTACTACGAATCGCCAAGTGGATCGTGATTTTTATAAAAACGTGGGGTCAGAAGTGAGATTTTTGAAGAATTACACCCTTTTTAATAAAAAACAAACATTTTCAAGCGGTTTGCGCTACTACAACGGCAATATGCAACGTCAGCAAAGAGGTAAAGGTGACACCGGAACAGAATTCAGCACCGCTATTGTAGATGCTACTTATCCAACCGATTTGTCATTTGTTAATCAAAACTTTGCGGCTTTTACGGAGCACATTATCCACGTTTCGGATAGGTTACTCTTCACGGCAGGTGCGCGCTTTGAGAATGTTTCAACAACGGCAGACGGTCGATTGAGCTATAAAACAGATGGTTCTGAAAATAGAGTAAGCGATTTAAGTCGCTCGCGCAATTTTGTCATTTTTGGTGGTGGTTTGGAGTTTCACCCGACCAAACAAAGCGAGATTTACGCCAATCTATCGCAAGCTTATCGTCCTGTTTTGTATTCAGATTTGACGCCCCCTTCCACAACAGATGTCATTGACCCCAATTTGAAAGATGCCAAAGGGTATAATTTTGATTTGGGCTATCGCGGCAAAGTCGGGTCATGGTTGAATTTTGACGTGGATTATTTTTACCTCAATTATAACAATCGTATCGGCACTATCACGCAATTAGATGCAGCTAACAAAACGTATCAATTCCGCACTAATTTGGGACAAAGCACATCCAAAGGTTTTGAAGGATATGTAGAGGTTGACCCCATAGCGGCATTTTCGGGTCAGTCACCCTTGGGTAATTTGAGCTTTTTTGCTTCCATGAGTTTTATTGATGCCACTTATAAAGATTTTAAAACCACGAGTGTCGTCAATGGACAAATCGTAGAAGGCAATCTAAAAAATAAGCAAGTAGAGAATGCCCCTCAGTATATACACCGTTTTGGCGCCACTTACGCCAAAAAAGGCTTCTCTTTGACTTGGCAAATGAGCAGCGTCGGTGAGGCTTTTGCCGATGCTTCAAACACCGTCAAGCCCAATTCAGCGGCAACAACGGGTTTGATTCCAGCTTATCAGGTTCAAGATATTTCAGCATCTTTCAAATTTTTGAAGCATTATAATCTCAAAGCAGGTATCAATAATCTGACTGACGCTCGTTATTTCACTCGTCGCGCGGGTGGTTATCCGGGGCCCGGCTTGTTACCGTCGGATGGTCGAACGTGGTATCTGTCAGCAGGTTTGAAATTTTAAGTTGAGTTTTATAGTAGTTTGTAATTGCTTAGTCAGATGGTCGCTGTTGCTCCGTTTAGCCACTGATTACACTAAAACCGACTGATTTCACACTGATTCACACATAATTTTCTGAAAATCAGTGTAAATGAGTCAATATCTGTAAAATCAGAGGCTAAACGGAGCGTAAGCGACTGGTCAGCTAAGCAATTACAAAAAAAGATAAAAGAGTCGGTCTTATGATATTTCTACTGAGGGGTGTTTGTCAAAAATGATAGAAATCTTAGCTTTGCCTTCAAATCACCTTTTTTAATATAAATATTATCGTTTTGACAGTAAAAGATATAAAAATACAGGATTATACCTATACTCTACCTGATGAACGCATTGCTAAATTTCCCTTGCAAGAGCGCGATGCTTCTAAATTGCTCATTTATAACAATGGCGGTATTTCAGAAAGTACTTATCGCCACATAGCAGCATTCACACCTGCCGATAGTTGCGTTTTTTTCAATAATACTAAAGTGATACCTGCTCGTTTATTGTTTAAAAGAGCCACGGGTGCAGCCATTGAGGTATTTTGCTTAGAGCCCACTACTGAGTTGGCAAGTAGTATGACACATCAGGGCAGTACCGAATGGAAATGCGTCGTTGGCAACGCTAAAAAATGGAAAGAGGGAGAGATTTTAAGCCTCACTACTGAGGGGGGGATAGAACTGAAAGCTCAAATGAAAGAGCGCAACCGAGAGGGTTTTATCGTTCAGTTCTCGTGGCTGCCTTTGGAGTACACTTTTTCTGAAATATTGGCTTTGATTGGTCAAATACCTTTGCCACCTTATTTGCAACGTACCGTAGAAACATCTGACAAAGAACGGTATCAAACTATTTATGCGCATTTTGAAGGCTCGGTAGCAGCACCCACTGCTGGTTTGCATTTTACAGATACAATTTTCGAGGATTTCAGACTAAAAAAAATTGATTCCCATTACGTAACACTACACGTAGGCGCTGGTACTTTCATGCCCGTAAAATCGGAAGTGATAGGTGAGCATGACATGCACGCTGAGTATTTTGATGTCAGTCTCGAAACGCTCAAAATACTGAGGGGGTGTTTTGGTAAAAAAAATATCATTGCCGTAGGCACTACCACGCTACGGACATTAGAGAGTCTGTACTTAATGGGTTGCAAACTTTCTCTCAATCCGCAATTACCCCTCGATGAAGCAGCTATTAAGCAATGGGACGCTTATAATACAGCATTCGACGCTATCACGCCTTTGGATGCTTTTGAAGCTTTGATTCATTGTTTGGAGTCGCACAATAGAGAACGTATTGTGGCAAAAACGCAACTTTTGATAGCACTACCTTATCGTATCAGAACCATCAACGCTTTAGTAACAAACTTTCATCAGCCGCAAAGTACCTTGCTTCTGCTTGTCGCCGCTTTTGTAGGCGATGATTGGCGACGCATTTATGACTATGCGTTAGCAAATGATTTTCGTTTTTTGAGTTACGGAGACGGTTGCCTTTTGATACGAGATTGGGTTTAATTTGAAATTTTAAAGAGTCTATTTCACTACTCGTTCGATATTAATATCTCGGTATTGACCGAAAATGAACTTATTTTTAGATAAACTTATCAGAAAAGAGAATTATTCTATAATTTTAGTTGTTAAAATATGAATTGTTAGTAATTAAGATATCAACCATTTCTTTTAAAAAAATCCATCTATGAAAAAGAACAATTTTGTTGTTATGGTACTATTCCTAATTAGTGCTTTATCCATTTCTTCATGTAAAAATGACGCGTCATTGAGTAGTCAACTCAAGGGGAGATACGACGTCAAAGTGACTGACATCAATCTCAAAGAGTTGGAAGAGGCTTCCAAACAGGCAAAATCAGAGTTGGAAAAAGGAAAAACAGAACTTCGGGAAAACCTTGAAAAAGCGCAAGCAGACATAGATAAAGAAATAAACATTGAAATTGACGGTAAAAAGGCGGATTTAAAGGATCTGATTGGCGAAGTGGGTCAAGGACTTGAAAAGGTCATGGATGGACTTGGTGACATGAGCAACGGGCTCGGAAAAGGGATTACAGAACTTGTCGTCAAAAACACTGCTTTTCAAGTAGATTTTCGAGACAACGGCGTATTGGCTATTGGCTCAAACAACGATAGGTTTAATTTCAGTTCTAAAAATTTAACGTGGGCAATTGAAAACGGTAAACTCATCATACACGATAAAGACCAAAGTAAAGAGGACTTTTCGTTCGAACTGAAAGCCAAAAATGAAAAAGAATATGAGCTTATCAATGATCAAATAACTTTGGTTTTGATTAAACTAAAGTAAGAATCAAATAAGCTGTATCGTTGAGTTCGACGATACAGCTTATTTGATTCTTACTTTAGTCTTTACCTCTTGATAATATTTTTTAGACAATTCAGTAATAGTAGTCATTACTTCCCGATACAGAACTTACTAAAAATATTATCCAGCAAATCGTCGGTTGAAATATCGCCTGTAATTTCACCTAAGTGATATAGAGCTCGGCGAATATCCATGGCGATAAAATCAGTTGTAACACTCGTACTCATACCCCTCAGTACATCATCAAGACTTTCGTAACTTTTTTGTAGGGCTTCGTAATGGCGGGCATTGGAGACGACTGTATTGGCTAAATTCATCTCTCCTTCCACAACCATATCGTATAATTTTTCTTTGAAATAAGGGATATTCATACCTTCTTTGGCTGAAAGGGTTATAATTTGCTCTTTTTCAAGGGAAAAATTGAGTAATACTGAGAGGTCGAAATCTCTGGGGTGATTGGTTAAAAAGAATTCGGGAATCGTCGGGTCAGTTGGATTTTCTAACCATTCGGGATTGAAATAGGGGTTTTTATCCATTTTATTGCACACCACCAATAGCTTCACGCCCTCTCGATAAAGGTTGGATAAATCATTCAAAACATCTTCTATTTTAGTTTCAATCACATCAAAAACATAGACTAAAATGGCAGAAGTCCGCACTTTTTCCATCGTTTTTTCAACGCCAATGGCTTCGATTTGGTCGGTGGCTTCACGGATGCCTGCGGTGTCAATTAAGCGAAATTCTACGCCTTTTATATTCAAAACCTCCTCAATAGTATCGCGAGTTGTGCCTGCTATTTCAGAAACAATGGCTCTATCTTCATTTAAAAGAGCATTTAAAAGGGTTGACTTACCTGCATTAGGGCGACCTGCAATAACGGTTGAAATACCATTTTTAATAGCATTTCCAAGTGTAAATGAATCTGAAAGGGTTTTGATGAACTTTTGAATTTTTTGAATTAAAACTTTCAAATCATCTCTATTAGCGAACTCCACATCTTCTTCTCCGAAATCCAATTCCAATTCTATCAAACTTGCAAAATTGATAAGTTTTTCACGCAACTCTTTAATTTCATTGGAAATGCCCCCCCTCAGTTGTTGCATCGCAATATCATGCGCCGCTTCGCTTGAGGAGGCTATTAGGTCAGCGACTGCCTCTGCTTGACTGAGATCAAGCTGTCCGTTCATAAATGCACGTAAGGTAAATTCACCTGGCTGCGCCAAGCGAGCACCACTGCGAGTCAATAATTGGATAATTTGTTGCTGGATATAAGGCGAGCCGTGGCAGGATATTTCAACCGTATTTTCTTTGGTGTACGACTTTGGTGAGACAAAAACTGTTGCCAGCACTTCATCAATTATTTTATCATTTTCATCTCGAATAGTGCCAAAGTGAGCGGTATGAGTTGCTTGTTTTTCCAATTTTTTACCGTGAAAAACGCTATCAGCAATCGAAATGGCCTCTTTCCCTGAAAGGCGAATCACGCCGATAGCGCCCACTCCGGGCGGGGTGGCCAATGCCACTATGGTATCGTTCAGATTATGCTTGGTATATATCATTAAAGGCGATTTTAATATATATAATTTGGTAAAGAGTCCTCTTTTTTAATGAAATCTAATAATTTTATCAATCCTTTTCGTAAATCCATCCCTTCATTGGTGGCAATCTCTAATTCTTTTTTAATTATATCTTTGAGTTTAAATTCAAATAAAATTCTAATCATTATGTAAAATTTTATTTCCACATCTCTCTGATGTGTATGATATTTTTTGAAAAACTGAATAGCTTCTGGATATTCAAACAGACTTAAATAGAGTCTCATACCTAATTCTGATAATTCGTCAATTTTAGCATTCCTGTAATACTCCTGGTTATTCCATGTATAGTTTTTAGTTTTAGGTAAAGGAGTATTCATAACATTTTTTAATAATTCTTCCACTTTCTCAATTGCCGTATATTTGGCATCAGGTGTGTTTATCACTTCCACAAATTCACGCATAAGTTCGGATTTCAATGTATTCCTGCTTTGACTAAAATCCGTTATCAAAGAAATACCTTTTTTGATAACCCCAATTTTACCCTCAGCTAGATCAATAAACTGTATAAGTGTGCGATAGAAATCTACCTGCTCTATAACTATTGATGCAAAAGCATCATCAGAATTAAAATAATTTTGTCTGAAACTTTCACACATCAATATATAGAGATTATTGAGTAATTCTGCTTTTTTATGTAAATCATGTTCTTCTAATTTTAAAGCAATCAAATCTTTATAAAGTGCTTTAACCTTAAAGCGCCATTTGGGTCTTTCACTTTTACCAATAACTTTATTAGGAGAAGAATAATAATTACTCTTGACATGAGAAATGAATAAATCTATGTCAGAGGTTATCTCTGTCAGACTCCTTGATTTTGATATTAATTTATCGACAACCATCTTAGCATTAGGATTGTCTATGAAATTATTTAATACGTCATCTTCCTTTTTAGCTTTCGGTATTATTTTATAAAATTCAACGGCTAATTTTATGATGGTTTCTTTATCATAACCGTCGAGTTTTTTCCGTAATTCATCTACTTTCATCTGACTAACATTTTTTACAAAAAGTACTAAAAACAATGGGGTAAATTTACACCTAATGTTTTAAAGCAATCTGTTTTATAGCATCATAAATGAGCTATTATAGTCAAAATTCTGCATCACTCTATTGGGTGTTTAATAAAAAAAAGTCCCATGTACCATAAGGACATGAGACTTCATCAAAAAAACCGATCTAAAACTCAAAACGATATCTTAAACTATATTGAAATAGTATTTTTTCTTTTAATTGCCTGAACTACCTAAACTTCAACTGGCTACTCTTATAACACAATCATCTTTTTAGTGGCTGAATGTGTTGGGGTATCAATTCTATAAAAGAAAATCCCCGTGCTGTTCAACTCTGTTCTCTGAATTGTGAATTCATTATAACCTTTTTTAAAAGTGCTTTCAATGGATTTTACAACTCTTCCTGTGGCGTCATAAATTGTTAATCTGCCTTGTGTTTCTTTCGGAATATTGAAAGAAATTTTAGTTTCACTATCGAATGGGTTCGGCTCATTTTGATTGAGTGTAAACCCCTCAGTATTGGTAGCATTTTTACCTTTAAATTCAAGTTCAATATCAAGCAATTCGCCGTTTTTATCGTAAGCTTCTGCTGTTGTGATATTAGACCCGAGCGTCAGTATTTCACTTAATTTTACATTTAAATAAGACCTTAAAACCAGTTTAAATACTTCTACATTCTTATCACTTGCATTGCCATTCCAACTTGTAGTCAATGCGTTTCTGAACTTTCCAAAGTTATTATCACTCATGGACGATAAAGTTCCACTGGAAACCTTTAAGATTTCTACCCCCTCAGTATGATTGAGTGTAAATTGATAACCCAAAGCATTGAAGTTCTCAGATTTGAACACTATTTCATACTCTTTACCCGCTTTCAAATCAATATCTTCTACCTCAAACTTCAAAGTATTGGCATTGCGCACTTGTACATCTATTCCCCCAGAGCCCATAAAATTGCTTGGATTCACCGAGTTATTCACATCACCCACCTTTATGGCGACGAAATTAGCCTGTGCTGCCAGAGGAATATTTGTTAAATTGACTACTTCTGGAAAATCCGAACCAAATGGATTATCCACATTTGCAAAAACAAAGTTTTTATCCACAAACCGCCAAGAGCTATTATTCGGAAAAGTTTGAATACTTTTTAATATCATTCTCCTTATTAAAAGCATATCTGAAGCGTTCACATCACCATCTTTATTCACATCTGCTGCAATCAATTTATAAGGTGATGTCAATGGCTGAATTCCTAAAATATGCTTACTAATCAAAGCTATATCAAAGGTGGTTACACCATTTCCAGGATTATCATTCCTGCTCGCTTTTACTTGATAGGCTTGCCCTTTTTTCAAATCCGTTAGGCTAAATGCACCAGCTGTGCTGGTGGTCATTGAACTCAGCGCAATATTATTTTGTAATACTGAAACCGTTACATTATTCACTGTTTTATCAGCTTCAGTTCTAATTGCCCCTGTAATAGTTGCTGGAGGTGTACAAAAACCTAAATTATCCTGTACTGTT
>JANMYC010001081.1:0-1519 GCA_031381715.1 Saprospiraceae bacterium | reverse complement strand
TTTAAAATCTCCGCTCAGCAGTACGAATTTTTAAATGTTGTGGAATTGAATCATCCTAATCCAGTAAATATGATGAAAATCAGGGAATTGATGCCTGATAAAATGAGCGATGTTACCCGTATTTCGGAACGTTTACTCAATGAAGGTTATATTTCAAAAAAACATTTAGAATTCGATAAGCGAAACATTGTTATCAATATAACTGAAAAAGGTCAACAATTATTAAAAGAGATAAAACTGAAAAATGATACCCTCACGGATCATCTTAAAACGTTGAATCCAGTTGAAATTGAATTGTTCAATAAGATTATGAAGAAGATAAACCTTTGATAATGTTTTATTGTTGTATTGTTTTGTTAATTAAACGTGATAATTTTGCGTAAACAATACAACAATACAACATTTAACCTTCCCTTTCTTTCCTCTTAGCATCATTCCAAAGCGCGTCCATCTCAGCCAGTGTCATATCATCCAGTGGCTTAGGTGCATGGGCTTCGATGTATTCAAAACGACGTTTGAATTTGATGTTCACTTTTTCAAGCGCTGTTTCAGGGTCAACTTTTATGAAACGCGCATAATTGACCAAGGAGAACAAAACATCGCCAAATTCCTCTTCGCGCTTCTCAATACTGAGGGGTAGTGCTTCCTTGAGTTCCGCGATTTCCTCTTCCACTTTTTCCCAAACTTGCTCCGTATTTTCCCATTCAAAACCCACTTTAGCAGTTTTCTCTTGCATCCGATAAGCCTTTACCATAGCTGGAAGGGATTTGGGGACACCCTCCAAAACACTTTTTTTACCTTCTTTAAGTTTCAATTTTTCCCAATTGACTTTCACCTCCTCTTCATCTTTTACCTTTACATCGCCGTAAATGTGCGGATGTCTTGAAATCAACTTTTCACAAACTGCATTCAATGAATCTGCAATATCAAAACTGCCTTTTTCATCACCAATTTTAGCGTAAAAAACCATGTGGAGCATAATATCACCCAATTCTTCTTTAATACCTTTTAAATCATTGTCCAATATAGCATCAGCCAATTCGTAAGTTTCTTCGATGGTCAAATTGCGCAGGCTTTCGAGGGTTTGTTTTCTATCCCATGGGCATTGCTCACGCAATTCGTCCATAATTTTGAGTAATCGGGCAAAGGCATCGAGCTTATTTTGAAGAGAATTATTAGGCATGGATGGAAATTAAAAATTGAAATTTGATTTTGAGCCACAAATATAGGTAATTTTGAGTCATTTTTACATTGTGTTCGGTATTGTACTGAGGGGTATGGTACAAAGGTATCTTGATTGAATATAAGGAACGAAAAAAGGCATTTTTTAATAGCAAATGGTAGCTTTTTAAGATTAAAACGATTATCGAGTAAATAATAAATCCTGTTAAAAGAGCAAATTGCTTTTTTAACAGGATTTACATTTGGTCTTAATTCAAGTATTTTAATCGGCGAAATCTTGATCCAAAATATTTGAATCAGTATCGATAACTATTCTATTTTCCCATCTCTTTTTTAG
>JANMYC010001038.1:0-7712 GCA_031381715.1 Saprospiraceae bacterium | reverse complement strand
GCTGATGCTTTCCTTGTTGCGCCTTGTACTGCTACTACTCTTGCTAAACTTTCTACTGGCATGAGTGATAATATCGTTACTGCTACTTATTTATCCGCCCGTTGTCCCGTTTTTATAGCTCCGGCTATGGATTTGGATATGTGGACACATCCGGCAACGGTCAGAAACCTCAATTTACTGAGGGGGTATTGTTGTCATTTGATTCCAGTGGGTCATGGCGAATTGGCGAGCGGTTTGGTTGGTGATGGGCGGATGGCGGAGCCCGAGGAAATACTTCAGTATTTAAATGGCTTTTTTAATAAAATAGAAGATTTAAAAGGTAAAAAAATACTCGTAACGGCGGGACCCACATACGAAGCACTCGACCCGGTGCGTTTTATTGGCAATCGGTCAAGCGGCAAAATGGGTATTTCCATTGCAGAGGAGCTTGCTGAAAGAGGGGCAGAGGTTGTATTGGTTTTGGGTCCTTCTAAAATTAAGGCTGAACATATCAATATTCAAACGATTAATGTGGAGTCCGCGCAGCAAATGTATGATGTTTCGATGTCTCATTTTCATCAATGCGATGCAGCTATATTGTCGGCAGCAGTAGCAGATTATCGCCCAAAGCATGTCTCAGATGTGAAAATTAAGAAGAAAGAAGGCGAAATGAGCATTGAATTAGAGAAGACGCCAGATATTGCGGCTGCCTTGGGAGTGCAAAAGCAAGCACATCAAAAACTCATTGGTTTTGCTTTAGAGACCAATAATGAGTTGGAAAATGCTGTTTCAAAACTGAAAAGAAAGAACTTAGATTTCATAGTTTTGAATTCTTTACGCGATGCGGGTGCAGGTTTTAGCCATGATACCAATAAAATAAGCATCATTTTTGATGCAAATACCGTAAAAGAATTTGAACTTAAAGATAAAGACGCGGTCGCTATTGATATTGTAGATGAACTTGTTCAGCTGTTTTAAAAAGGGCAATTTGCCTAAAAATACTGAGGGGGTAAAACTTCTATAAAATCTTGATTGTGAATTTAAAACCATACATAAAAGCTATATTAGGTATTTTGAACCACGAATTCATCGGATTACACGAATTACACTAATTTGGATGTTGACAAAATTAAAGCGAATGACACTAAAATTGCCCTTAAGGGCAATTTATTCGTGAAATTAGTTAAAATTGTCAGCACGTAAATTAGTGTAATTCGTGTAATCCGATGAACCTGTCTGCCGACAAAGGCAGGTTCGTGGCTTAATAACTTTTATGTATGGTTTCAAAATTGTGAATGAGTTGTATTTTTTTAAGAGAAATAATATTTTGTATTTAATAAATTACGTCCACTTACTTAATTGAATAAAATTATGGTAAAACGCCTATTTTTTGTTGCGGTGACTGCTCTTTTAACAGTCTTAAATTTGAATGCTCAAGAGCTGAATTTTACTGTTAAAATTGTCACTAACCCTGGGCAAGGTCGTATTGCTGACCCAAAGGTTTTTACAAGCCTTGAAGCCGCTTTAAAGGAATTAGTGAATAATACCAAATGGACAGATGATATATTTGAGCAAAATGAGCGCATTACAGGCTCTATTCAGCTGACAATCAAATCAGAATTGAGTACAACACAGTTTACTGGAGAGTTGGCGATCCAGGCTTCGCGCCCTGTTTATGGGACGGATTACACAACGCCAATTTTCACGCATCTGGATAGAGAGGTGCAATTTAGTTATGAACAATTTCAGCCATTGCAGTTTGCTAAGAATACTTTTGGGGATAATTTAACGGCTTCTATTGCTTATTATGTTTATATAATGTTGGGAATGCATTACGATTCTTTTGCCCCTCAAGGTGGCGAGGCATATCTGCAACTGGCTCAAGATATTTACAATACTGTGCCATCTTCGGCAAAAGGCGAATGGCAAGGTAAGGAGTTGGGTAATAGAAATAGATATTGGTTTGTTGAAAACTTATTAAGCCCGCGTTTGAAAAACTTCCGAGGTGGATTGTACGAATATCACCGTTTGGGTTTGGATGTTGCGTCCATAGATGTTAATAGATGCAAAGCGTCCATCTTGCAATGTGTTGAAAAAGTGGATGAAGCTCATCAAGCATATCCAAATACTTTGATAGTGCGTTCCTTTGCAGTAACCAAGGCAGATGAAATGATTAATATCTTTAAAAATGCATCCCCAGAACAGAAAACCCGTTTTATTCAACTAATGAGTAGGTTGGATCCTGCTAACGCGGGTAAATATAGTCAAGTAGGATTTTAGATGGGATAAGTTACAAAATCGTGAACTTTTAGTTCTATCTTTATGTTAGTTGTTATCAGCTTTTGATGTGAAAATTGTGTTTTTTAGTGTTTCAACTTTAACAGTATTTTTCAGCAATAAAATTTCACCAAATTTTATATTTTTATAACATTACAGTGTCCTTTTGTTGCCAAATATTTATAAAAAAAGCGAGTAATTTGTAAAATAATTGAGAATCCTTGGAAGAATTGATGTAACTTTGCGCATCTTTTAAGGTATTCTATTATTTGATAGTAAAATAGGGTGACTGAAAGGCGTTTTGGGGTCTTTATGGAGTCTCCAAAATTGAATGTATAATAATTTTTAATAGGTAAAAACGGCTGATGATATGTTTTATTTAACCAAATTAAATCGTGGATAATGAAAACGTGAAGGTGTAAAATTTGACATCATCAAATAGCTCTTTTTGCCTACCTCGCTGAGCAAATCAATATTTCTGTATAAAAATTTTTAATGGAAAGACAGTTAATCAAGGTAGCAAAAGAACTCAATATCGGTATGGGAAGTATCGTGGAATACTTGACTGATAAGGGTTTTGATGTCGAAAACAAGCCTAACGCTAAGTTATCGCAAGGTATGTATGATGCTTTAATGAAAAAATTCTCAGACTCAAAAGCTGAGAAATTACAAGCAGACCAGATTGTGATAGGCACGCGTCCAGCAGTAAAGCCAATTA
The DNA here is from genome assembly GCA_031381715.1 of Saprospiraceae bacterium. Classification (GTDB taxonomy): domain Bacteria; phylum Bacteroidota; class Bacteroidia; order Chitinophagales; family Saprospiraceae; genus JAAFJT01. The sequence continues at coordinate 4,738 of JANMYC010001038.1, read as the reverse complement.
CGCCTACTCCCTCAGTACAAGCGCCTCCAACTATAGTTTCCTCTCCTAATACGGAACGAAAGACTATTAGCCTTTTTCCTCCTAAAGAGACACCACCAGTAGAAGCTAAGCCAGCTGCCGAGTTTATTGAAAGACCTAAAGTTGTCCTTCAACAACCCCGCGTGTTGGATAAAATAGATTTAAATCCTAAAAAGGATGTTGTTGCAGAAGCTCCAAAGCCTCCAGTACAACAAACTCCTGTTGCTCCAGAGCCGGCTCCCGCTGTAAATAATGTTGTTACAGAAGAGAAGAAAGCTGTTGTAGAGGAAAGAAAGTTAGAACAGCCTAAGCAGCCCGAAAATAGACAACCTGAAGTTAGACAGCCGCAAACTGATAACAGGCAACAGCCTGTGGTTAGAAATAATCAATCTGATAATAGAAATCAGAATGATAATAGGCGCAATAACGATGGTAGAAATAATGATAACAGACGAAATCAAGACAATTCCCAACAAAATCAAAATAATCCGTCAAATTTGAGTAGTGTTAAGCACCAATTGCAAAATCAGCCCAATAAGCCTTATCGCAAACCTGAGCCCATTAAACCAGTAGCTCCAGTAGTAGCTCCGGTTGTTGATGTTGAATATAATCCAGATAGTGAAACAAGAACGGCAAATGATTCAGAGGACTTGATTCGCGCTGAAACTCCTCAATTAAGAGGTTTGAAAATCCAAGGAAAGATAGATATTGTTAAATTTATCGAGAAAGAGAAATCTTTCAATGGACAGGGAGGAAATAAAAATAAAAATAAAAATAATAACAACAATAACAATAGAGGTGGTCGCCCAGGTGACCGTCCGCCTTTAGGAACGGCTAAGCCAGTTGACCCTACTAAAAAGCCTTTGGCAACGGATGCAGCCAGCGAAGAGGCTCGTAAACGTAAGCGTAAGCGTAAAAAAATCCCGACTGCTCCTGGCACACCGGGTACTAATAATACAAATACAGCTAACACAGGTAATAATACAGGCGGTAATCAGCAGAACAATAGCGTTAATCGTGGTCCAAATAGACCTACTGATAATCGCACCGGTACTGGTGGTAATAACAGTAATACGGGCAATAATACAGGTCCAAGACGTACTGACCCCGTTCCAGTATCTCAGCAACAGATTGAAGCTAAGATAAAGGAAACAATGGCCCGCTTGAATCTCGGTGGTAAAAATAGAGGTCAAAAGCTACGCCGTGACAAGCGTGAAAAAATTAGAGTAAGAGACGAGCGTCTTCAAATAGCGGCTGACGGTGCAAAACTACAAGTGACTGAGTTCATCTCAGTATCTGATTTGGCGAGTGTAATGGATATTTCACCGACTCAAATCATCACCACCTGTATGAGCATGGGCATCTTTGTTTCCATTAATCAACGTTTGGATGCAGAGCTTATTGAAGTAATTGCGAGTGAATTTGATAAAGAAGTAGAGTTTATCACTGCCGAAGAGCAAGTCGGAGCAATTGTAGAAGAAGAACCAGATTTGCCAGAAGATTTGGTGCAACGTGCGCCAGTCGTTACTATCATGGGTCACGTTGACCACGGTAAAACATCATTGCTTGACTATGTTCGTAAAGCGAATGTAGCCAGTGGTGAAGCGGGTGGTATTACTCAGCACATTGGTGCATACGAAGTAAAATTGACGGATGGTCGTAAAGTAACATTCCTTGATACACCTGGTCACGAAGCCTTTACGGCAATGCGTGCCCGCGGTGCTAAAGTGACAGACGTTGCAGTCGTCATTATTGCGGCAGACGATAATATAATGCCTCAAACGCGTGAGGCTATCAGCCATGCACAGGCAGCGGGTGTTCCAATTGTGTTTGCAATCAATAAGATTGATAAAGCTGGTGCTGATCCTACTCGAATTAAAAACGAATTAGCTCAAATGAATCTCCTTGTTGAAGAGTGGGGTGGAAAATTCCAATCTCAAGATATTTCAGCAAAACAAGGTGTTGGTGTTGAAGAGTTAATTGAAAAAATACTTTTGGAAGCTGAAATCTTAGATTTGAAAGCCAATCCAAATAAACGAGCTACGGGTACCGTCGTGGAAGCATCCTTGGATAAAGGACGTGGGTACGTATCTAAAATGCTTGTTCAATCAGGTACATTGAAAATTGGTGATCCAATGGTAGCTGGTGAACACGCGGGGAAGGTAAAAGCTATGTACAACGAGCGTGGTCAAAAAATTACATCTGCAGGCCCTGCTACACCAGTTCTCGTTTTAGGTTTGAGTGGTGCGCCACAAGCGGGTGAGATTTTCAAAATCATGCCGAGTGAATCAGAAGCTAAGGAAATTGCAACAAAACGTGCTCAAATCGTGCGTGAGCAATCCGCTCGCTCAATGAAGCGTATGAGTTTGGAAGAAATCGGACGTCGTTTGGCATTGGGTACTTTCAAAGAACTTAACCTCATTATTAAAGGTGACGTGGATGGTTCAGTGGAAGCATTAGCAGATTCATTGCTCAAGCAGTCGCATGAAACTGTTCAAGTGAATGTTATTCACAAGGCAGTGGGTGCTATTTCTGAAAGTGATGTTATGTTGGCTTCGGCATCGGATGCGATTATTATAGGCTTCCAAGTACGTCCTTCATTGAATGCGCGTAAATTGGCTGAAAAAGAAGGTGTCGAAATCAAGCTTTACTCAATTATTTACGAAGCTATCCAAGAAATCCGCTCAGCTATCGAAGGTATGTTAGAGCCTACGAAAGAAGAGAAAATATTGGGTACAGTGGAAGTTAGAGAAGTCTATAAAATTTCTAAAATCGGTACAGTGGCAGGCTGTTATGTTCAAGAAGGTAAAATTGAGCGTAAAAACTTGGTGCGTATCATCAGAGACGGTATTGTGGTGTTCCCAATCAAGGAAGGTCAAACTTGTCAATTGTCAACGCTCAAGCGTTTCAAAGATGACGTTAAAGAGGTCAAATCTGGTTTTGAATGCGGCTTGACATTAGATAACTACAACGATATTCGCGAAGGAGACTTCATCGAAGCTTATGAGATTATTGAAGTTAAGCAGAAATTATAATTGATTAGTTTTAAATATCGTTTAGATATTGATTATAAAAAATCCCACTCTATACAATTTGTATTTGAGTGGGATTTTTATTTCAAGGATTTATTTAGTCTATCCTATAAATTTTCAATAAGGGTTACCGAAAAGCATAAAATACTGAGGGGGTAGAGCTACATGCTTTACCCCCTCAGTATTTATCGTTTTTAGTTCTATTTTTAATGAATTTTAATTAGAATCTAAAAGTTGAAAGCAAAGCGCGTAAAAAAGAAAGCACCACTAAATCCTTGTTGAACACTTTCCCAGGGTCCTCCTGTATCAGTTGTATAAGGCTCTTGGATTGTCGGGTACACATCAAAGATATTATCTGCGCCAATCAAAAAAGTATAATTTTTATGAAATTTGTAGCTAAAATTAATATCTGTTGATAATCGGGGTTTAAAAATAAAATTCTCAGTTGGCTTAGACTCATTTGGAGCTATTTCCACTTTTGAGAAATAGGTCATATTTAAATTTAAGCTACTTTTACTGTATTGATAGTTAAAATTATAATGAAATTTATGGAGTGGGGCGGCAGCTGTAATGATTTGCTGTTCGCGATAACTAATAATTTCTTTTAATTTCCCTTTTAAACTTTCATCTGTGCGGATTGAAGAGATTGTCATTTTGTTGAAATTGCCTAAAAGAGACATATTGATTTTCCCTTTTCCAATATTCGTTTTATAAGATGCTGCAATATCTAACCCTTTTGTTTCCGTATTGAGAGCATTGATGTAAAATTGAGCTGTTTTGATATTGATATATTTTAAGTACTTGCCAATTAATTCGTTGTCTTGTCCGACAGGGCTTGATAGTACAATGCGGTTATTAACCTGAATGTAATAACCATCAGCAGAGAGACTAAATTGTTCATTTGGGCTAAATTTCAACCCTAATCCAGTATTTAGCGAAGTCTCAGCCTTTAATTGTGGAATGCCAAGTTGTCGTGCAACTGTACTCTGACTATTGGCTATAATTTTCTCAAATTGATTTCCTTTTTCATCAACATCATTTATAGTAGAGCGAAAATTTAATTGAGCTAAAGAGGGTGCTCTATAACCTGTTTGAGTAGAAATACGAAGTGATAGTTTTTTATTAAAATTATAACGGGCAGCGAGTTTACCACCATAAGCATTTCCAAAATCCGAGTAATTCTCAAATCTGAATGCACTTGCTATGCCAAGCTTGGGTGTAACCTTAATTTCGGCATCTCCATAAAAACCAAGGTTGGTTCTTTCGGAAGTCAAAGCATCGGCTGTACTTATGCCTGGGAAGCCTTGAGCCGTTCCATTTTTTAAAATTGTATCTTTTTTTCCATTAGTATTGGTTACTATGAGAGGAGTGGGCATATAATTGCGCCATGACTTTTCATCGCCATTCAGGATACTATAATGACTTCTTTTATATTCGGACCCAAAAGCAAGGTTAAGCCCATTTAATACATTAGAAAACTTTTTATTAATATCCAAATTTATAGAAAATTGATTAAATCTATAGCTTCCGATATAAAATGAAGTAGGTGATTTTTGAAGTAACGAAGGGTTGAGAGTATTTTCAGCGTTAATGGATACCTTATTATTGCCATGGCTCACACTAATATCGGTATTCCAATTTTTAATTTTATTTTTATATCCAGTGCTGATATTGCTATTGAGTATATG
>JANMYC010000804.1:0-5808 GCA_031381715.1 Saprospiraceae bacterium | reverse complement strand
TGGGCGGAGTAATAAGTAAAATTCAATACACATGAGTGGCACTGTTAATGTCCAGTCAATGTAACGCAATGCTGTAGGTGTAGTGTGGGTTGAAACATAATAATCACGCATGTAATAGTAGTGCACGGCTGCAATACCAGTTATGAGTGCAGAGACCAATAGCGACAATTTCCATTTGTTATCCACTTGTCCTCTTTCTGCGAAGAAGAAAATAGATGAAGCAAACATAGCCATGTAGCCCGTGAAAAAAGTAAACGCAACTGGATCATCTTTAGGAATCACCATGACATCGAGGAATAAATTCTGTAACATACCTTAGGAATTTTAATAAGTTATAAAAATTGGTTAATCCGAAATACTAAACATGATTCAATTCATAATGTTCAAAAATAAATGAAAGCTTGTTAACATTTTTTTAAGAAACATGATATTTTGTGCAAGCTACGATTTAAAAAATAAAATTTTCAATTAAAAGTAATATTTTTTTTAAAACCAACAAATTATTTTACAACACATTGATTATGAGGTACTTATATTTTATAAAGTAGCCGCCCCAACGACTGAAAATAATTTGATTCTGTAAAAATGTGTTTTTAAAAAATATTTATTAAGTTTGTGAATTGTTTTAGCTGAAAGATTAACAAGCCAATGTTTTATTTTGTTTAATTATTTGAAAAAATAATTAAACAAAACTGGCAAACAAAAATTTCGATAAATGGTTACTATTAGATGAAAAACTCACTTTTTGATATTGCTGTTTTAGGTGCAGGTTGTTCGGGCTTTCAGTTGTTGCATCATCTATCGCTGCAACCTGATTGGCTACTGAAGAAAGTGGCGTTGTTTAGTGATGGCGTCCCTCTGCAGCGTTCATGGTGTTTCTGGAGTAAGGAGCAGCACCCATTGCAGCACTTGGTGAAAAAATCATGGAGCAAGGTTACATTTAAGGGTAAAGATTTTTCTAAAACTGAAGATGTATCGCCTTATCAATACCACTATATCCCGGGCGAGGCTTTTTTCGATTATTTCCATCAGGATTTTTTATCGCAACATCAAAATATTGCTCTTCTTGATGGCAGCATTACTGGTGTCCAAAAAAACAATACAGGTTATTACATTCAGGGCTCAAATGAAAAGTGGAAATCCCAAATCGTTTTGAGCAGTCTGCCGCCCGTTTCTGAAAATATTCAAGCACAGTTTTGGCTCAAACAGCATTTCAAAGGTTGGTTTATTAAAACGGAACAGCCCATTTTTGATGATACAGCTTTGACTTTAATGGATTTTTCCATCCCACAGCAGAACGATACACGATTTGTATATGTATTACCTTTTTCAAAAGATGAGGCATTGGTGGAAATGACCGTTTTTTCGCCGACGATATATCCAGAATCTGAGTATGAAAATGTGTTGAAAACATACATGAATCAGCATTTCCCGAATATCCATTTCACCATTGAAAGCACTGAAAAAGGAGCCATCCCGATGACTGATGCACCGTTTTCACGCTATGGTACTGAGGGGGAGATATTATTGGGCACAGCAGCGGGCATGGTAAAAGCCACCACGGGTTATGCCTTCAAACGTATTAGCAAGGACAGCCAACAACTCGTAGAGGATTTAAGCAGTAATAAAAAACTGCGTTGGTCTGCCACAAAAGGTCGATTTCGCTTTTACGACCGCTTGCTTTTAGGCATCATCACCGACGAACCTTTGCGCGGAAGTATTATATTTGAGGCACTTTTTAAAAAGATGCCCATGACTACTATTTTCCGATTTTTGGATGAAGAAACCACACTCTGGGAGGAAATTGGCATTTTCAGCAAATTACCTTTCGCTCCTTTTTTAAAACAAATCTATAGGCAATGGAAATGGTGAAAAATTGGACACTCAAAATCCTCGAAACCCCAACTTTAATCAGTGTCTTCGCAGGTTTATCATTGGTCGTTTGGCAATGGATGGCGGGAAGCATACCCCCCTCAGTACAAATCACCTTTTTCGCCCTTTTTATCTTTCTCACAGGCATTCCGCACGGCGCAATTGACCATTTGGTGGAAAAAGAAACCGCTGAAAGGCTACAAAAATCCTTCAATTTACCTTTTTTTCTCTTAAAATATGTGCTCACAATGCTTTTTTATGGCTTTATGTGGTATTTATTGCCGAGTGTAAGCCTGCTTTTTTTCCTCTTGATTTCCGCTTGGCATTTTGGAGAAACGGATATTGAAAAAGCACCCTCCACACTCCTTTGGAACATCACCCGTTTTATTTTTGGCAGCTTTACACTCCTCTGGATTTTGCTTTTTCACGCTCAAGAGACCACACCCATACTTGAAAGAATCAGTCAAAACAGCCCATTTGTTATGCCAATCTGGTCGACGGCGGTAGAATTTACAATGCCCATTTTAATAGCTTCAATATTGCTTTTTATGGCTTTTTTTTATTTAGCATTTAAAAAAGATACGATTAATATCGATAAAAATCGGTTTTTAAGATTGAGCTTCATCTTGATTTTAACCTATTTTTTACCTCTTTTACCGGCATTTGCCCTGTATTTCGGTGGTTGGCATGCGCTCTGTTCTTTTAAAACCATTCATGATTATTTATTAAAAAACGCAAAAAGTAACGATAATTCACCACCCATCTATTCCGCATTGAAAGTTTGGACTCAGACCTTATTATTCACCCTTTTAGCTTTTATCTCATTGGCTTTTGGTGTCTGGTTTTGGCTTCATTTTCTTCAAACTTGGGATCCTCTCCCACTCTTATTCATTTTCCTATCTCTCATCACACTGCCACACTTGAACGTTATGCATGGCATGAATAAAGCGAATGTTTGAGCGTAAAACTCATTTTAACTGAGTATTTTAAGTCTAAAATACGCATTTTACTGAGAGGTATCGGCTCAGCTTGGTTTTCCATTTTCCCATAAAATTTGCTTAAAACTTTTGCCAGTTGCATTTTAAAAGCTACTTTTGAGGAAAGCATCATCCATTATGATAACCATCTTTATAGCTGTTTTAGCAAAAATCTTCTCTATCGTCAACCCTTTTGGCGTCGTCCCCATGTACTTGACCATGACCTCACAATTTGAGGTAAAAGAGCGGAATCGCTTGGTTTTGAGTACAAGCCTCTATTTCATCGGCATTTTATTGGTCTTTTTCTGGGCTGGGGCTTATATTTTAAGCTTTTTTGGATTGAGTATCAATGCTTTACGCATCGCGGGCGGCTTGGTAATTTTGAATTCAGCCATCGCTTTACAGAACGATAAATTTGCTGAAAACCGAGGAGTAGATGCCCAAATTCAAGAAAAAGCAATGGAAACCCATGATATTGCTTTCTCCCCTTTAGCCATGCCTATGCTTTCTGGACCCGGTTCCATATCGCTCATGATTGGCTTTTTTGCGGAATATGAAGAATGGGAACAACGCCTTCTCATTTCGGGTGTGATACTTGTGATGGGGGTGATTGTCTATTTGGTTTTGCGTTCAGCTCCACTTTTATATCGCTTTTTAGGCGCATCGGGCTTAAAGGCGGGCTCTCGTATTATGAGTTTTATTACTATGGCGATAGGTGTACAATATATTATATCTGGCGTTGTAGCCTTAGTAAAAACGTTGGGATAATCTGACTTTGTATTTTTAACCAAATTAAATATGTTTTTAACCATGAAAAAGTTCAATCAAATTTTATGCATTACTGCATTGATTATCAATGCTTTATCTCTTTCAGCCCAGATGTCAGTGCCCGCAAATGGAGGCAATAAGAAAGCATCAGTTATGGAAGTTATCGGCTTGACCAGCGTTACCATCAATTACGACCGCGCCGCAGTAAAAGGTCGTGAAGGTAAAATATGGGGACAACTCGTCCACTACGGTTTTCAGGATTTGGGCTACGGAACGTCAAAAGCCGCCCCTTGGCGAGCTGGAGCGAATGAAAATACCACCATTGAATTCTCCACAGATGTAAAAGTAGAAGGCAAAGACTTGGCCGCGGGCAAATATGGTCTTTTCATGGCTATGGCTCAAGGCGAAGCGACCATTATTTTTTCAAAAAGAAATACTGCTTGGGGAAGTTATTTCTATAAGCCAGAGGAAGATGTACTCCGCGTAACCGTAAAAACAATGCCGCTTACTGAGGGGGTCGAGCGTTTGAAATATGAATTCGTTGACCAAACGGACAACTCAGCAACCGTTGCCTTGATGTGGGAAAAGCTGAAAATTCCTTTTAAAATCGAGACCGATTTAGTAAAAACCCAATTAGCCAGTTTTAGAACTGAATTAACGGGCTCAAAAGCTGAAGATTGGAAAGCATGGGAGCAAGCTGCCAGCTATTGCTCTGAAAATAATATCAATCTGGATGAGGCTTTGATGTGGTCTGAGTACAGCATCGCAGGAGCGTTTATCGGCGAAAAAAACTTTAAAACGCTTAGCACTAAAGCTGCTATCCTCGCTAAAATGGGTAAAACGAAAGAGGCTGACGAAGCTATGAAAGCAGCGCTACCGATGGGTCAAATGAATGATTTGCACCAATATGCTCGTTCTCTTTTGCGCCAAAAACGCTCAAAAGAAGCCTTTGATGTTTTTAAAATGAATTATGATAAGAACCCAACGGAATTTACAACCCTTATGGGCATGACAAGAGGTTATTCAGCAATGAGCGACTATAAAAAAGCCCTTGAATTTGCGGAAAAAGCCCTTCCAAAAACACCTGATGCCAATAATAAAACTGCTGTAAGCGATATTATTGTAAAACTAAAAGCGGGTAAAGATGTGAATTAGATGTCAGTATTGAGTCATTAGTATTGAGTAGAAATAAGTCTAAATACTCAATGCTAATGACTCAATGCTAAATTTTAACTTGTTTTAACCTCATTTAACCTGTTTTTATATTAAATGTTTTATTTTTGCAATTGTAAAAAGCGCCCCCTCAGTACTAAAGGTCAAAAAAGAGGAAAATGCTACATTTTGAATAGAAAATAATGACAAAAAGAAGAAAAACGAACTATTTTTACTCGATTATAAGCGTTGCTTTAGTGCTATTTTTATTGGGATTTTTCGGGACAGCCTTGCTTTTTGTTCGCCAACAAGCCATCCGCCAACAGGAAAAAATTACTCTGATGGTGGAAATTAAAGAAGGTGCTGATTCTCTTGAATTGGTGCGATTGAAGCAGGAATTACCAACGATGGAATTCGTAAAAAACAATGCCGTTCGTTTTGTTTCAAAACAAGAAGCGGCAGATGTAATGCGCCAAAGCTTAGGCGATGAGCTTATTAATCCTGATATGCCCTTGCCTTTTTTTGATGCTTATTCGGTGGGTATGAAATCTGAATTTTTAACAAAAGAATATATTGAAGTAGCCAGCCAAAAGATAAAAGAAAACCTCGCCGTGAATGATGTTTATATAGACGAGGGTTTGATTGGTGATGTGTCCAAAACGGTAGAAAAAATTGCACTTTTTGCCTTTATTACGGCGTTTTTGTTCATTGTTGTAGCCGTTACGCTTATCCAAAACACAATAAGAATTAATCTCTATTCCGATCGTTTTATCATTAAAAACATGGAATTGGTGGGCGCATCGTGGGGTTTTATCACCCGCCCATACATCCGAAAGGGCATTTGGAATGGCTTTGTTAGTGGTTTATTGGCAATAGGAATGATTGGCGGAATTTGGTATTTCGCTCAAAAATCCACCCCAGAACTCAACCTTTTGTTCGAAAGTCCCGTATTTTTGGGCAGTATATTGGTGCTTATTTTATTGGGCATACTCATTAGTTGGATCAGCACGTTTTATGTCGTGAATAAGTATTTAAGAAT
>JANMYC010000999.1:0-3907 GCA_031381715.1 Saprospiraceae bacterium | reverse complement strand
CGGATTTCGATGTTTACTACATTTTTTTTAGATTTGCTTATTGTTAAAATTTTTAAAACATATCTATGAGCAAACGAACTGCCGAAACTAAAAAAATAAGCCACCAACACCAAGACTTTGATAAAGTGCTAAAAAAAACTTTTGATAGGGTTTACGCCTCACTGATTCAAAAACTATTGGGCATTAACCTCGCTAACACCATCAAAATCCCCACCACGTTTTCTAAAACGAAAGAAAAAAGAGCAGATTTTGCGGTAAAAGTCATTGATGACGATAAAAAACCGCATATTGTCCACGTTGAATTTCAAGGGCGACAGGATGAAAAAATGCACATTCGACAATTGGGCTATTACCACGATTTTTTGAATGAATTTGGCTTAGAAGTATTGCAATATGTCATTTTTATGGGCTCAGGTCAGCATAAAATGGCCGACCGTATTCAACATAAAAACCTTGATTTCTCCTATAAAATCATCTCTTTGAACGAAATTGATGCTCAAATATTCCTCGATTCTGATAATCCGCATGAACTTATTTTGGCAATTTTATGTCATTACGAAAAGAACGAAGCACCTAACATCATTCATCAAATTCTCGAAAAACTTCAATTAAAAGCCCAAAATGAGCGGGAATTATTTGAATACACCACAGATTTGGAAATCTTGTCAGGACTCCGTAAATTGCAATCACAAACTAAAAATCAAATTGATAAAATGCCTATAACTTATGATTTAACTAAAGACCTTCGCTTTATAGAAGGGGAACAAAAAGGTAAAATAGAGGGTAAAATAGAAGGTGAACTTAAAAAAGCGCGCATCGCTACCATCAATTTACTCAAAGAAAGGCTTTTGAGCGTTGACACATTAGCCCGTGTGCTTGATGTGCCATTAGCTTTTGTTAAAAAAATTCAGGATGAATTGATTAAAAATCCGAATCTGACAGAGTAATAAATCTCCCTCTTTATAAGATAAAAGCCGTTTCAAGTCCAACTATCGGATTTAAACGGCTTTTTATATTTCATACTGAAAGGGTGGCAACGTTGATATCAACCTCTTATTTAATGTGGTTAAAGACCATTTAACACACATACAAGGTCACTTTGTGCGGACGAGAAATCTTCAATTTGATTGAGGTACACAACAATTTAACTACCCGTCAATTAATGCAACAAATTCGACTGAATGTGTGCAACGTCCGCCCCCTCAGTCTTTTGCTCATTTTGAATGATTTTTATCGGAAATGAGAGGTAAAATGTAGTACCCTCTCCTTCCACAGAATCAAACCATATTTTACCGTTGTATTTATCGACGATGTGCTTACAGATAGCCAATCCAATGCCCGTTCCTTCATATTGAGGATTGCGGCTAAGGCGTTGGAACAGGCGGAATATTTTATCGCTGTATTCCTGTTTCATACCAATACCATTGTCTTTAAGGGTAATGATAAGATTTCCACCTTGTGTGTAACCGTTGATTTTCACAATCGGCTGCACATTGGTAAATTTCAAAGAATTACTAATGAGGTTTTGAAAAAGTTGGGTCAAATGCAAGCGGCTAATCCAAACTTGAGGTAAATACCCTTCCGCATCAATCATAGCATTTTTATCAATAATAACGCTGTGCAAATTGTGTTTCACATCAGATAAAACCAATTCCAGAGAAGTTGCATTTTTTACCACATGCTCATCAGATGCAACCGTAGAATACTCCAACAAAGCAGAAAGTAAACTTTCCATGCGTTTTACTCCGCTCACCACAAAATTCATGTATTCACCCGCTTCTGGAGGCAATAATTTAGAATATCGCCTATCAATAATGTGCACAAAACTACTGATGCTACGGAGCGGCTCTTTTAAGTCATGTGCAGATGCATAAGCGAATTGCCTCAAAATTTCGTTCGATTTTTCTAATTTTTCATTCTGGAATTGAATTTCAGAGCTTTTCTGAATCAACATCAAGTTATTTTTACCTTTCAAACGAAGGAAATAAGCAAGACCCAAAATAATTACCGTTGAGAAAACAAGGATAGTAATTAACCAATATTTATTCTGAGTCAAACGCAAAGCCTGTAATTCTTTCTCACTTTTTTCAACATCAAATTTGTATTGAGCCTCCGCCAAACGCCTTGATTTCTCTTGATTAAAAAGTGAATCACCGTAAGTATTGGCGGTTTGGAGATACACAAAAGCATTTTTATAATCCCCTAAACCATTATAAACTTGGGCAATCCCTAAATTACTCTTCTGAATGATGTCAATAAAACTTCTATTTTGGGCTAATTCTAAGCTTTTTTTATATGCCTTGAGGGCTTCTTCCAGTCTATTGGTTTTTTGATAAAGATTAGCCAATTTCAAATAGAGATTAGGATGCTCATAATATTCAAAATATTCTTTATATTCAAAACACCTTTTAAAATAAAACTCGGCTGTACTATAGGCTCCCGATTGAGTGTAAATATCTGCTATAAAAATGAGTGATTCTAAAATATGACGCTTATCCCCTATTTTTTCATAAATCGCTAATGCTTCTTCATGGCGCGCTAAAGAGCCTTTAAAATCTTTTTGAGCATTCAATATTTTACCAAAAACATTCAAAACATTCGCTACTTCACTCGAGTCATTCATCTTTAAAGCCACAGTTTGGGCTTTGGTTATTTTTTCATACGCCAAATCGAAATTGTTAGACTTGGTATAAATGCTCGCCATATTGGTCATAGCCACTACTTCATCCCTTTTATTTTTTCGTTTCCGAGCTATTTCAATCACTTGTAAATACGAATTGAGTGCCATATCAAACTCTCCCATCAAACCATGCAGAGTACCCAATCCGTTATAAGCAAAACCTGCCGCTTCCGTATCTCCTATTTTCAAAGCAAATTGAAGCGTTCTATCGTAATAATCCCTTGATATTTTATATCTACCCGCTTTTTTATTGATAATTGCCCAGTCAACAAATATATCCAACTTACTACTCTCAGGTATTTGTTCCGAAAATTCTAAACCTTTCTTATAATATTCAGTGGCTTCTTCCAATTTGCTATTGTCCTCATAAATAGTTCCCGCCGCTCTGAAAGCCTTAAACATTAGGGTAACTTTACCCGTTCGCTGCGCAGCATCTATGGCAAGCGCTAATTCCTTTTGAGCCTCCACAAAATTCTTAAAAGAGTTCTTTTGAGCAGATTTTAAATGCCCCATAACTTCCACCGAATCTCGTTGCGGATCGGGAGCACATCGAGCATCAAAGGCTGACATATAAAAAAAGCAGGGAAGTAAAAGAAATGGCAATAGATGGCGTATGTTGAAAGTCATCATCATATTTTTCCGACAGTTTTAAAAATCTGTTAACTATATTATGTATGTCAAAAAATATTCCGTTTTTACAATTATGTAAATAATATATCTGTATGCGTAAAAAAAAATAGGAACTCCAAAATTTTCACATTCTGAAGTTCCTTGTTTTTTACCAGTTTCTTACCAGTTCTCACCCTTAAGGCGCTGGAGGAGGCGTAGTTGAGCGACGAATATCCTCTCCACCACCTTTCAATTGGCAAAGTTGATTAACTGACAATTTTTCCATGCCAGTCAAAGAAACCTTAAGCTCGTTGATTGATTTTTTCATCTTCTTGCAAGATTTTAAATGTGATCAATGATTGTTTAATAAATATATAAAGTAATGTTTTGCTTTACTAAAATAGTTTAAGCCCAATAATGAACTCAACTACATGGTAATTTGTGGCGTAAGTTTGATAGCTAATAGATAAAAAACCTATATAAAAATCTAAAATGTTGGCAGTAATAATCCGTAGAAAATAAGTAATATTACTCCCTTATATTTCATTAGAATATTATGCTGGGCACTTAGAATCTATTTTGTATTCTCGATGAAGTTTTTGTGTTGGCTACTTGAAT
>JANMYC010000962.1:0-1549 GCA_031381715.1 Saprospiraceae bacterium | reverse complement strand
GTAAAAAATACTATATAGAGGTCATTACAAAAGAAGGTAATGGCGGCGACCACTTCGCTATACGCTGGAAACGCCCTTATCAAAACTGTTGGAGTGTCATCACGAATCAATATTTAAGTTCTCCTTGTATCCCAACAGCGTTGGCGCAATTGGCACAAGTTAGAGAAGATAAAATTGACTTAATGGCTACCCCAGAATTGCGCCGCACGCGTTTGGAGTGGATCAGCAATATGGGTGATATGAACGATTATTTCACCGTTCAAAAAATGAATGAACAAGGTGAATTCATGGATTTAGAAACGATTAATGGTTCATTTAACGAAGAAATTAAGTATTTCACGTCGTATGATGCCAATATTACTGAGGGGGATAACTTTTATAGAATCAAATCCCAGTTGATGAACGGCTCGGTAAAATATTCAGAAACTCAAACAGTCAATTTCATGGAATTAGAAAATATCAAAGTTTTCCCAAATCCCGCTGCGGAATACGCTGAAATTGATTTATCAAGTTACGAAGGCAGTGCCGTGAAAATATCCATTTTCAATGCTTGGGGACAATCAGTTCTATCTTATACAATCGATAATGCAACGGCTCAACCTTATAGAATGGATGTGAATAGTTTGAAATCTGGAAATTTCATCATTTACATCACCTCGTCGGGTAAAAGGCAAGTCAACAAGAGGTTAACTATCTCTAAATAATACAATTAAAAGAGCCACTTAGGAGTCATTCCTAAGTGGCTTTTATATTTTAACGTAACACTTAAATGGTATTTTTTACATAAATTTTGCCTTAAAAAGCCCATTTTTAAAATGTTTTTACTTGAAAATATTATAAAAATGCTGAATTTAACCAACGATAATACAATTTAAAAATATTTAAAATTTAATGTTTAATTGTATCCGTAAACAGCTTATTATCAATTTAATATAAAATTTAAATACGAATACGAAATTCTGAACTCTGTTTTTCCCTAATTTTAGCTATCAAAATAACAATATTTTTCAACCATCTTCATTGCACTTATAGCTGAAAATAGAAATATGAATCAAAGGAACTCAATGTTATAACTCTTGATGATACGCCAATAAAGGACTAAATTTGTGCTCAATACTATTTTGAAAAACACACCAATCTAAAATAATTGATATCAAAAATGGGAATATTGAAAACCACTTTTAGATATTTCAGGATTATCAATTACGCACACCATTTATGTAACATCCCTCCCAACGATCTGAACCTTTAATGATGTGCTCATTTTGAATGAGCATTAGAAGTTTACGCCCTTGTGATTAAATCTATGCTAAAATAATACAGCAAACTTTGTAAAAACAGAGCTTAATGAAGGGATAAATCCTTGTATTCAGTGTCTGCGCGCAAAGGTTTCTGGTTTTTCATAAAATTTGAATGACAATTACGATACATTTTTTAACAAATTACAAACTTAGTCATGAACAAAAATTTCTACTCTTTCAAATTATTGCTCGCTGCGCTTTGCGTGATGTAGCCGAAGTTTCTAGTATGACGCCGTCGGCCGCTGAGC
>JANMYC010000929.1:0-3600 GCA_031381715.1 Saprospiraceae bacterium | reverse complement strand
CAGAAGTATATGAGCAAGGTTTGGATAAAATGCCGAATGTGATACTGACGGGCGCTAAAAAAATACAAGACGTGCCTCAATATCTGAAATTTGCGGATGTGGCCATATTGCCTTCGCTTGTCAATAAGATGTCAAGATCAGTTTATCCACTGAAAATTAATGAGTATTTGGCGGGTGGAAAAGCGGTAATTGCCACTAATTTCAGCGATGATATTCGTAGTTTTGGAGATGTGATTCACATAGCCCGCGACCATTCCGATTTTATTAGGCTAATTGATATCGCCGTCAATGATTATAGTCCCGAAAAAATAAAGCAACGCGTAGCCGTTGCCAACGGAAATACTTGGGGAGATAGAGTACGTGAGTTTTGGGAAATCATTGATAAACACTGTGAAAAGATGGATAAAGAAGTCATCAGCCAGATTTTTCATTAAGTTTTAAAGGCTATTTGACAATTTTTACGATAAAATATTTGCTTTAAAATGACGTCACTCAAGGAAAATATAAAATCAAACGCTACATTGAAATCAATAACAATGTGGCTCATGCAATCGCCTAACGATTATCGCCCGCGCTGGTGGATTCGGACATTTGTGAACCCAATAGTTCATAAAAGAAATCGAAAATCAATCATTCGGTGGTCGGCAAGGTTGGATACATTTCCTTATAATCGCTTCGATTTGGGCGCCCGTTCCATTTTAGAATCTCAAACGCTTGTGTCCAACGCTGTGGGTGATGTTATCATTGGCGATAAAGTATTGGTGGGTATTGGAAGTAAAATAATAGGCCCTGTGACGTTCGGCAACAATATTTTAATTGCGCAAAATGTATTGATGAGTGCCTTAAATCATGATTTTGACGATATCACTACGCCCATAGTCAATCAAGGTTTTAGCACAAAACCCATTATTATTGAAGATGGTGCTTGGATTGGTGGCGGTGCAATCATTACTGCTGGCGTAAAAATCGGTATAAATGCCGTAGTAGGTGCCGGCTCCGTTGTCACAAAAGATGTTGCCGCTTACACTTTAGTAGTGGGCAATCCCGCGAGAGCCGTAAAGAAATATGATTTTTCTTCTAAAAAATGGGTAAAAATATCGTCCTCTTCCGAAATTTTAGCGTAAAAAAGGGTTAAATACTGAGGGGGGTATATAATCCCATTTCAAATATAGCAATTGTTCACTTTTTACAGAGTCAGACTTTTACTCTTTACGTTAAAAAAAATTGGGTTTCATATTTCAAATTAAACTTCGAAAATGGTGGAATCTTCTTTCAGAATTGAAGCATGAATTATATTAATGCGGCATACGGTGGGCTTGAGGATTTGGCAAAGGCATACAGAGATACCTACCAGGATGCATATCCATTCCCAAATATCAATTTT
This sequence comes from Saprospiraceae bacterium, assembly GCA_031381715.1. GTDB lineage: Bacteria > Bacteroidota > Bacteroidia > Chitinophagales > Saprospiraceae > JAAFJT01. The sequence goes on along the minus strand of JANMYC010000929.1, from coordinate 2,216 downwards.
AAGAATTTTTTTAATGAAACCATACTCAATGAGGTCTTAGAGGATTTATATTTTTACGATAAAAAAAAAGTAGTCAGTTTTAATTCACTCAACGAAAAAGGAAATACAGTAACTGGAGAAAATACTTTTGGAGAAAAAACGGTCGATTTCATCCATTACTTGAATTCGGAGACATTTTTAAGTTTTTTACAAAGCATCACGGGCATACACGAAACCTTGATTCCCGACCCTTATTTAGAAGATGCGGGTTTACATGAAACACAAAGGGGTGGTTATTTGAAAGTTCATACGGATTATTATAAACACAGTCACACTAAATTAGATAGGAGGATTTGTGTTATCGTTTATTTAAATAAAAATTGGCGGGAAGAATATGGCGGGCATCTGGAATTTTGGAATCAAGATATGACCCAATGTGAAAAAAGAATTTTACCAGATTTTAATTCATGTGCGATTTATGCCACTACCGATTTTTCTTTTCATGGTTCACCCAATCCTTTGAAATGCCCTCCTGACAGGACGAAGAAAGCGTTGGTATTTTATTATTTCACCAACGGGCGCCCTATCAACGAGGTTAACGATGGTTTCAGTGGCATTAAACCCACTTTCAAAGCCCGAAGAGGTATTTTTATCGATATTCACTTGAAAGCTTTTTTCTTTTTTAAAGGCTTTTTTAGGGTTCTTGATGCACTTTTACCACCCGTTATCACGAGTATTTTTAAAAAGATATTTTGATATTAAAATGTTTTTAAGGAATGAAAAATAAATAAATTTACATTCTTTGCTATTTTTAATAGGTGCATAATTTCAAGTTTGCCCCCATACCCCCGAAGGGGGATTACCTCTCAAAAAAGTGAAAATTTCGACTTTTACTTAATTTAATCCCCCTTAGGGGGTATGGGGGCAAATTTGGAAATTGAACCTTATTTAGTTTTATCCACAATCAAAAGAATGTAAATTTATTTATTTTTTATTCCTAAAATAATATCCTAATATCAAAATACCTCAATATCAACTTAATTATCCCGATTTATCCATCTTTTATCCTTACAAATATGTTCTATCACAAAAACCCATTCAAATTAACTACAAAAGAGCAGATTATTGAAGTAATTGGTATAATCCTTTTTCTATCTGTTTTCATCGGTTCATTCTTAAAAGTTCTGTTTTTTTAATTTAAAATGAAACAGACCATGAGAAAACCATCAAGCATTTATTAAAAAGTATGTCATTAGGAAGTGTAATATCAGTAAAAGATTCTATCAAAGCCTGGCTCAAGTCCAAGATTTATGTACAAAAGCTGAATAATCCATTCGGCTATTTGTTGTTGACGACTTTGGGGCTATTGATGGGAAGTTTAATTCCTTTTATTGGTATAAAAGGCGGCGTCTTGATAGTGGGTGCTGTTGTTATGTTACCAATGATAGTAGCTTGTATGTTTTATCATCAATTTGGCATAGCTTTCACCCTTTTAGTCGCTTTTTTTATCCAATACATTGGCAAATCTACGGATGCGCCCTTAGGAACATCGTTGGATGGGCTTTTACTCATCATGATTGCGGGCATTTTGATTGGTCAAGTGATGAAAAAAGACTGGTCATTTGCCAAAGACCCCATCAGTACATGGCTCCTCATTTGGATATATTTTAATCTTTTTCAAGTTCTGAACCCCTCCCAAGAGTCCAAAATGGCTTGGCTTTTCACTGTGCGAAGCCTTGCAATCCTTAATTTGCTCTATTTTATCGCTTGTTATGCCTTCAGTTCGCTTGAAAAAATAAAATGGATGCTCAATTGGGTCGTTGGTTTAGCGACTTTAACGGCTTTATATGGCATAAAACAGGAGTATTTAGGCTTCAGCAACGCTGAAAAAGCGTGGGTATATGCTGACCCTGAACGATTCCAATTGTTCTTTCAATGGGGGCGTATGCGGATATTCTCGCTTTTCAATGATGCCATGACATTCGGGATTATGATGGCATACATGGGTGTTTTTTGCTTGGTTTATGCCACAGCACCTCTGAAAATGAAATGGAAAGTACTCCTATTTTTAGCCGCAATGAGTATGTTTATGTCATCTGCGTACTCGGGCACGCGTACTTCTTATGTACTGATACCGATGGGATTTGTCTTTTTTGCCTTGATGACTTTATCCAAAGAAGTAATCATTGCCTCCTTAGTACTCATTGTTTTAGGAACTGGTATGATGCTCAAATCCA
>JANMYC010000927.1:0-4529 GCA_031381715.1 Saprospiraceae bacterium | reverse complement strand
TTTGATGAAAAAACGCAAGAAGTCATGGCGGGCGGAAAAGTGTTTAAATATTAGTTTAATTAATTTTAGGCGATAGGCGATGAGTGATGGGCGATAAGTGAGCGAAGAGGGAGTAGTTTTAGCATACATCAAAGTAGTTGCTTCTTCGCTCACTCATCGCCCATCAATCATCACCTATCGCCTAAAATTAAAATATCAAAATTATGAACCAACAAATTACTTTAAAAGATAAAGCCATTATTGTAACGGGTGGCACGGGTATTTTAGGAAAGGCTTTTACTGAGGGGATAGCCGCCGCGGGTGGTGCAGTCGGTATTTTAGGTAGAAAAGCGAATATTGCTCAAGAGAGAGCAGATGCTATTAATAAAAATGGAGGTAAAGCCATCGCGCTGGTTGCCGATGTGACAAATGAGGAGCAATTACAAGCTGCCAAGCAAAAAATGCTGGATGCTTTCGGTAAAATAGATGGCTTGGTGAATGGGGCAGGGGGGAATATGCCCGAAGCGGTGGTTCAACCGGGTGCTGATGTTTTTGCCATCAATATGGATGGTATGCGTAGAGTAATGGAATTGAATCTTTGGGGTACGCTCGTTCCAACCCAAATATTTGGTCCCGAAATAGTTAAAAATGGTGGGGCTATTGTGAATATTTCATCTGTTTCATCTGAGAATGCGATTACGCGGGTTTTGGGATATAGTATGGCAAAATCGGCTATTGATTCTTATACCCGTTGGTTCGCAGTGGAAATGGCAAATCGTTATGGTGATAAAGTGCGGATGAATAGTCTTGTTCCGGGCTTCTTTTTAACGGAGCAAAATCGCACGCTATTGACCAATCCTGATGGCAGTTACACCGAACGAGGTAATTTGATTGTTCAAAATACACCCTTCAAACGCATGGGAAAACCCGAAGAATTGATAGGTGCATTGGTTTGGCTTTTGAGCGATGCTTCAACATTCGTAACGGGTACAACGGTGAGTGTGGATGGTGGTTTTCAAGTGTTTAGTGGTGTATAGTTTTGTGTTTTTAATAAAATAAAAGCCTTTTATAGTTTCGTAAGACTGTAAAGGGCTTTTTAAATTAAAAATATGAGCGCAAGCTTTGCGTTGACTGAGGGGGGTATGGCTGAACTATCGAATACTTTGGGCTAAGTGTCGAAAATAAGTATTGCACAATTAGGAAAATTGTAAGGTATCCTTATATTTGATGCATGGTAGATTTTTCCATATAACAATACTCGATTAAAATGAAAATTAAACAACAAGTTCTTACGATTTTAGCAATCGCTTCTTTTATAATAGAGGTGAAAAGCCAAAATGTACCTTTCGTTTTAGTGCAAAACAAAGGTGGTCAAACATTGGGTTATTCGCCCACTTCTGGTGTTAAAATCCTCAAAATCAATGGTTTGTCATTCAAAGATTTGAATAAAAATGGCAAACTGGATAAGTACGAAGATTGGCGTTTGCCTTACGAAGTGCGTGCTAAAGACCTCGCTTCAAAGTTGACTGTCGAGCAAATTGCGGGTTTGATGCTATACAGCCGCCATCAATCTATCCCTGCTCGCTCAGGCGGTTATTTTGCGGGTACTTACGGCGGAAAACCTTTTAAACAAGGTGAAACGGATGCTACCCTTTTAACCGACCAACAAAAAGCATTTTTAGAAAAAGACAATCTTCGCCACGTATTGATTACCACAGTGCAATCGCCCGAAACGGCTGCCTCTTGGAGTAATAATGTGCAAGTTTTTTGTGAAAGTATCGGTTTGGGTATTCCTGCCAATAACAGTTCCGACCCCCGTCACGGCACTGTTTCAACCATGGAATACAATGCAGGTGCGGGTGGACTCATCTCGATGTGGCCCAGTTCATTGGGTATGGCTGCCACTTTTAACCCCGCTTTGGTGCAACGTTTTGGCGAAATTGGTGCGGCTGAGTATCGTGCTTTGGGTATCGCTACAGCTCTTTCACCTCAAGTAGATATTGCCACTGAGCCTCGTTGGAATCGTGTAAATGGTACTTTCGGTGAAAATCCAGAGTTATCAGCAGCAATGGCTCAGGCGTATTGTGATGGTTTTCAGACCTCAAAAGGTGCCCAAGAAGTCAAAGATGGCTGGGGCTTCGGAAGTGTGAATGCTATGGTGAAACACTGGCCTGGTGGTGGCTCAGGTGAAGCGGGACGTGATGCACACTTTGGTTTGGGTAAGTTTGCGGTGTATCCTGGGGGCAAATTTGCGACGCATTTTATCCCTTTTACTGAGGGGGCGTTCAAGTTGAAAGGCAAAACGAAAATGGCTTCGGCTATTATGCCTTACTACACGATTTCGTGGAATCAAGATACTAAAAACAAGGAAAACGTCGGAAACTCGTACAATAAATACATTATAACTGACCTTTTACGTAATCAATACAAATACGATGGTGTGGCGTGTACCGATTGGGGTATTACTGGCAATAAAACGCAAATGGATAATTTCACGGGTGGCAAACCGCACGGTGTTGAAAATTTGACGATTGCTGAGCGCCATTATAAAGTATTGATGGCGGGTGTTGACCAATTTGGTGGTAACAACGAAGCGCAACCCATTATCGAGGCTTACACAATGGGCGTCAAAGAACACGGTGAAAAATGGATGCGTGAGCGCATGGAATTGTCAGCGGTACGTTTGTTGAAAAACATATTTCACGTAGGTCTTTTTGAAAATCCTTATTTGGATATTGAAACGACTAAAAAAACGGTCGGCAAACCCGAATTCATGAAAGAGGGTTATGATGCGCAGTTAAAATCCATTGTTTTATTAAAAAATCAAAAACAAGTTTTACCACTCGCAAAAGGTAAAACGGTATATGTGCCTAAAAAATTCACGCCAGCGGGCAGAAATTTTTTGGGTGAAGTAACCCCTGAAAAAATGGATTATCCAGTGAGTATCAATATTGTTAAAAAATATTTTAACGTAACGGATAATCCAGATGAGGCTGATTATGCCCTCGTTTTTATCAATAATCCAAGCACTGGCAACGGTTATGACTCCACGGATATTCGCAAAGGCGGTAATGGATATATACCAATCAGCCTTCAATACGGCGAATATACGGCTACAGATGCCCGTGAAACGAGTATTGCAGGGGGCGATCCAATGGAGAAATTCACCAATCGTAGTTATAAAGGCAAAACCGTAAAAGCCAGCAATATCACTGACCTCGGAATGGTTACTGAAACGGTTGCTAAAATGAAGGGTAAGCCCGTGATCGTATCTGTTTCAATGGATAATCCAATGATTTTCAGTGAGTTTGAGAAACAGGCGAACGGTATTTTGATTAACTTTAGGGTTCAAGACCAAGCGTTGATGGACATCATTACGGGTCAATCAGAACCTTCGGGCTTATTGCCCATGCAAATGCCATCGGATATGAGCACCGTTGAAAAACAAGCGGAAGATGTGCCCCAAGATATGAAATGCCATACGGATACTGAGGGGTCTGTTTATGATTTTGGATTCGGTATGAATTGGAAAGGGGCGATTAAAGATGCCCGTGTAGTGAAGTTTAAAAAGTAGTTTTTTATCATATAAGGCACATACAAACACAAAGGTTTTACGCTTTAAATGCACTTTGTGCTTCTATGTGCCTTATGTGGTAAAAAAACAAATACACACATTTTAAATCCTTCTATTATGATAAAGAAAATTTTAATTGGATTAGCAGCAGTTTTTGTCATCATACAGTTCTTTCATCCAAAGAAAAATGACTCAAATGATATGACAAATGACATTTCAAAAAAGTACAACGTCCCTGCCGATGTGCAAGCGATTCTGAAAGTGGCTTGTCTTGATTGCCATAGTAATAAAACAGAATACCCGTGGTATTCTAATATTCAGCCAGTTGCTTGGTGGATGAATGACCATGTCAATGAAGGTAAAAGAGAGTTGAATTTTTCAACATTTTTAAGCCGTAAAATAGCAATTCAAAATAAAAAATTTGGGGAAATAGCAGAGCAAGTTGAAGAGGGTGAAATGCCTTTGCCATCCTATACTTATTTGGGTATGCACCCAGAAGCTAAGTTGAGTGCTGAGCAGAAAACAACCCTCATCCACTGGGCAAAAGCACAAATGGATACTTTGAAAGCCAATTACCCGGCTGATAGCCTTGTTTTGAAACGTCCATCAGCCCCACCACCGGCAAAATAGAGACATTGACTTTTGGATATTAATATTCAATGTTTAAACATTTTATTGTCGTTTGCTGTCTAATATGTTTGAATATTTTTTTAAAATTAAAACGTACTACAATGGGCAAAGTATTTATTTTATTTTATGTATTTGTGGCAAGCATGATGGGGTATTTTAAAGCCAATACACCACCGCCAGCGACTGTGAACACTATACCTATGTGTCATGCTGCACCTGACGATATGAAAGCATTTGCTCTCGATCCTGCATTTCAAGCATTACATCCTGCACCACTACCTTTAGTGTACGACGCAATGGGTTCGGACATTACTTTTAAAACGCCTGATGGGGTAGATGCTAAAGG
>JANMYC010000923.1:0-6952 GCA_031381715.1 Saprospiraceae bacterium | reverse complement strand
ATTCGTGAAACCATTGAAGAAGCCCGTCGAAAACAGTTTTTTAATACGCCTAATCCTGTCCTTTTTATTGATGAAATTCATCGTTTTTCAAAATCGCAGCAGGATTCACTGCTTGGGGCGGTTGAAAAAGGTATCGTTACTTTGATAGGGGCAACTACCGAAAACCCTTCTTTTGAGGTCATCCCTGCCCTACTCTCTCGCTGTCAGGTCTATGTTTTAAAAGAATTAGAAAAAGAGGATTTAATACTTTTAATTAAAAATGCGCTGGGAAAAGATGAATTTTTAAAAGATAAAAAAATAGATATTCTGGAATACGATGCCATGCTTCAACTCAGTGGCGGCGATGCCCGTAAAATGCTGAATATCCTTGAATTAGTTGCTGAATATACCTCCAGTACTGAGGGGGTAGCCATTGATAATGATTTAGTCACCCAAATCGTACAACAAAATATTGTGCGCTACGATAAAACGGGCGAGCAACATTATGATATTATTTCGGCTTTTATAAAATCTATCAGAGGCAGCGACCCCAATGCGGCGGTGTATTATCTGGCTCGGATGCTCGAGGGTGGTGAGGATATTCTTTTCATAGCTCGAAGGATGGTGATATTGGCATCTGAAGATATTGGTTTGGCGAATCCCAATGCGCTTTTAATGGCTACTACTACTTTTCAAGCCGTTCATCAAGTGGGCATGCCCGAATCGCGCATTATTTTAAGCCAATGTGCCGTGTATTTAGCGACTTCTGCCAAGAGTAATTCTACTTACGTTGCTATTGAAAAAGCGCTTGCAAAAGTGAAAGAAACGGGTAATTTGAGTATTCCTCTACCCATTCGCAATGCACCGACAAAGCTAATGAAAGACCTCAACTACGGCAAAGGCTATCAATATGCCCACGATTTTGAAAACAACTTCGCGTTTCAAGAGTTTTTACCTAAAGAAATAGAGGGCACTGCTTTCTATACCCCCTCAGTAAATTCAACTGAAAACGCTATTCGAGAACGAATGAGGCAGCTTTGGAAGGACAAATATGGATATTAAGTGGTGGTTTATCATAAAAAAATACCCCACAGGAAAGATTTCACTGCGGGGTGCTTTTTGGGTATTAACAAAGTTTCAATTGGTAAATTAGGTGTTTTAAATATTCGTTTTGCTTGTTTGCTTGTTTGTTTGCTTGAGTCAAAAGCCCCTTTTGATTGTTCATCATTGACCTTAGAACACTACAAAAGTGATACATTTTATTGATTCGCACAATGGGCATTGTACTCGCCATTGCTTCTATTGTATGAATGGAGGTGAAAGGTATTTGATTGGATTTTTAAACATTAAAAAAGGCATTTAAACGGTTGACACAACCTGTTTAAATGCCTTTTATTAAAACAATAAGCCATAAAACTACACTTATCTCAAAACCGTCAAATCCCCCCTCAGTATTTTACCGTCGTTGATGTTCAAGCGAAGCACATAATAATACGTTCCTTCGGGAAGTGGGTCGCCTTTCTGATTTGAGCCGTTCCAGTCGTTGGCATAGGGCTTGGCTCTATATAAAATATCACCCCATCTATTGAAAATTGTCAATTCATTATTCGGGAATTTTTCAATATTATCAATCGTCAACACATCGTTTTTACCGTCATCATTGGGAGTAATGGCATTGGGCACGTCGATTTCAATCTCTTTTACGATAACAGCCTTGGGTTTTATTAAAATGCGCACCTCGCCAGTATCACACAACCCTGTACACGTTTCACTACAAATCATGAAACGGAAACGCACCACGCCCGAGAAATTAGGGTCTGAAATATACGTAAATTGTCCATTATTGAACAAATCAAAGCGGCCTTGTGCGGGGTTATCTAACCTCGTAGCCGAATATGTACCCGGTGGGGCTTCTTCTACTACTTTTGCCTTAATGGTGTCGCCGGCTGCCATTTCTAAAGCCAAACTCACGGCTTTTGGAATCACGGGCACGAATATATTCACGCTATCTACCATCTGAGAAGAAGTACAAATGCTGTCTTTTATGGTAATTGTAAATATATTTTGACCGTTTTTAAGACCCGTAACATCAGTCGTCAGATTGGTAACATCCGCAATTTTAGCTCCCGAAAGGCTCTTCCAAGTCACTTTATACTGAGGGGGTACTGCGCCTTCAAGACGAGTATTGAATTCACAAACGGATTTATCCGCCCCCGCTGTACCCGTTGGTTTAGGTCGAATAGATACTTTAACGGACTCTTTTATTTCAGCCAAACAACCCTCTGCATCGGTTGCTTGTGTGATGGTGAAAATTGTATTAATCGACGGTGAAACCCTAATTGTACTGCCATTTCTCAAACTGCTGACTGTTGTCAACTGATTTTGATTGCTATAAGTGACTTTAAAAGTGCCTAAATCCGTGGTTTTTATTATCAAATTAGCATTTGTACTGCCGCAAATGGTCGTATCACCCGCTAAACCAATGGTTATTTTATTTTTAAACAAGATAGAAACACCATTTGAAATGGCATAACAACGGTCAGCACTCGAAATAACGCCATTCACTACATTTCCTGAAATATGGTGCACAAAATAGGTCGTTCCATATTGCATAGTTGTCGCATCAAATGTGAATTCGCCCGTTGTATTGCGTTGTAAAACAGTCCCAATTTTATTCAAAGTGCCATTGTGCAATACGAATTCAGCGGCATCATTGGCATCTAAAACCGCGTTTTTAACGAAAGGTATTGTACTTTTTAAACCAAAACAAACCACATAGGCGTTGTCTTTTAATTGAGCTGCTTGAGTAGAGCATGGGCACGTTTTTTTACCTTTTAAAGTATCCGATACACAACCAAATGCATCTCTAATAACGATGGAATAACTTGAACCATCAGCTAATGCAGCTGAGGTATAAGTATTTCCATTTATGGTGCCCGTTGAATTACCATTCAATGAAAAAGGCGCGTTAAAACTATTAATATTGGCTTTTACAGTAAATTCAGTTCCATCTGCACTACAATTATCATTGATAAGGGTCAATTGTGGGGCATCATTAAAACTTAAAATAACCGTATCAGCAGAGCTACAATTGCCACTTTTTTCGTTAAAAACCAAGGTATATTTGCCCGCCTGCGAAACGGTAACGGCACTTTTAGGATTTTTGATATCAGTGATGGTAATGGTAGAATTAGCGGGTTTGTCTAATACCGTCCAATTCGGGGTACTCACAGAAGCAACACCTTTTAAGGTATATTGTCTGCCACATATCACTTCATCTCTACCTGCATTAGGCGTTGGGAACGCATTGGCAACCACAGTTAAGTTGGTAGCTGCACTTTCAATACATTCATTTTGAGATTTTACGCCAACAGTACCGCCAGTACCAGATGCCCAACGGACAGTAATTTCGATAGTAGAATCTGCCCCCACGAAGGCTGCCCCCGCCGGTAAAGTCCAATTATAGCGTGTAACGCCTAAAACGATTGCTGCCTTGTATTTTTCAATATCGCCAACGCATACTGACGTTTTGCCAGTTATAGAAGTTGATTTATCTGGGGCGGATTTGATATTCACTTTGTAACTACTCTTATCAGATGCACAACCGCCTATGGGTTGAACAACAATGAATCCGCTGTTTGTGCCAAATCTTACAACGATACTGTTAGTGCCTCTTCCCGATATAATAATCGAACCCGTAGGTACTGACCAAACGTAAGAAATCGCATCCGGGTCTTTTTGGCAGGTGTAAGTCACCGTTGAACCCGGGCAAACTTCTTGAGGACCAGAGATAGTCAATGAATCAATACCTTCTCTAACTTCTACTTTTAAACAAGAGGATGATTTAATTTTACAGTCATTTTCTACTTCAAGACAGATATCGCCTACCCCATTGCTGTTCCATAAAACTTCAATTTTATTATTATTATTCGTTAAAATGGAAGCATTAGAAGGGACAGACCATGTATATTTGGTGTACTGTGCTTGAGCAGTTACTGAGTAAACGGCTTTTGAATTGGGGCAATTGGTAATAATACCTTCAATGACAGGTTTAGTGAGCGTTCCATCTTTTATTTTAATGGTCTGCGAAACGATATTTCTTTTTAAATCACAGGCATTTTTTAATTCCAAACCAATGGTACCGCTCGTGGCTGTTCCCCAAGCAACTCTGATAGTCATAGTGCCTTGTCCACTGATAATGGTTGCACCTGTCGGTACACTCCAAATATAACTCGTAATTTTAGCGTTGCCGCTGACTCCAAATGAGGATGTATCATTTGGACATACCGTAAAATTGCCTAAAATGGGTAAATCATCGGGCAATTCAGCCTTTATTGTCACCAATTTATTCATATTGGTGGTGAGATTGCAGCTATTTTTTATCTGTAAAACGATGGTAGCATCCGAACCCGTTCCGATTTTGACGGATACTGAGGGGGTGCCTTGTCCGCTTAAAATGGTAGCATTAGCAGGCATTATCCATAAGTAATCAGTAATACTCGCATCTGGCGTGACAGAAAATTTTACAGTTTCATTAGGGCAGACAGTGGTAGAACCCGCAATTGGAATAGATGTAGGCGCTGCATTTTTAACCGTCACATTGATACACGTTTGGGTAGCTGCTCCACAAGAGTTAGAAGGCGTAACGCATACTTGCCCGCCCGCTGAACTGCCCCAATCAATATCAATACTCGATGTACCTTGACCATTTTTAATAGTTGCACCCGAAGGTATTGTCCATTGATATGTCGTGCCGTTTTCATTTAAAGAAGTGGTGTAAGTACCTATTGAGGAAGGGCAAACGGTTTGGTTGCCTGCAATAGTAACAGTGTTTGGCTTTTTATTGATGACTACATTCAAACATGTAGTATCGCTCATGCCACAACTATTTTCAGCATTCACACATATTTTACCCGCTGCAAACGCTCCCCAAGTCAAAGATACTGAGGGGGTAGTTGCTCCCGAATTTAGAGTGCCATTGGTGATAGTCCAATTGTATTTGCTGATGCCCGATTGAGCATTCACGATATTATAATTTAAAGCTTTATTATCGCAAGCAATCACATCACCTTGTAATTCAGGACGGTTAGGCAGATTTCCCGTTTTTGAAACGGTTATTGTGGTCGTTTTTTCACAAATATTACCATTTAAGCTCACTTTTGCTCTTAAAGTGTAAGTACCAATTTGAGAAACATTCACTTCACTTGAAGTGCTTATTATTGCATTTGATGCATTGAGCCATTCATAAGTGACCGTGGCATTGCTCGGAGAAGCGACCGCCGAGCCTGTCAGTTTTACGGATAAAATGTCACACGATAAATCACCTGATTTGGTAGCAGTTGGAGTAATATCCAACACTTCCACTTTTTGACACGACCAGTCACTTTCACCACAATTACCTAATATTTTAACGCAAATACTGTCAGTAATAGTTCCCCAATTAACGGATACTGAGGGGGTACTTTGTCCACTTAGGATAGTTGCACCACCACCCACTTTCCAAGTATAGTCAATTGCTTCTGACTGATTGGGAATTGAATAAGTTAATCCGGTAGCATTTTTGCAAACTGCTTTTAAACCTGAGGTAGAATTACTTGGAACCGTGGGTTTACCGCCGAGCTGCCCAGATTCAATTGAAATGGTATAATCACAAACATCATTGCTTTGACCATCTAACATAAGATAATAACGATTACCTGATGTTAATTGGTTTAATAAGATCGTATCACTTGCTGATTGTGCAATAGGGCTCTGAGCTCGACAATATTTCAGTTTATATGTTTGACAATTATTGATTTCATATACTCGAACTTGCACACCACTACCATTTCCCTGGGGTCCGAAAGTACAATTACTGGTTGCAACTCTAAAGACAATTTCAGTGGAGGCAGCTTCAAATTGTAAAAAATGATAGTTTTCTATAGTACCACAGCCAAAAGATTGTGGTGATGGATTACTTATAGGCAAAGTACTACAGTAAGGAAATTCATTTTGGCAAAGCAATGGCGCAGTGGCACATGTTAGACCCGCGGGGCGACTGTTACACGCACTTCTAAGAGAGATACCGCCTTTTGGTAAACTATCTGTCGATGAGAGTTGCTCTTTGAAAGGTGAATATATGCTTGTTCCGTTAGCTTGTAAATTTAAAAATATAAATAAACTTAACAGCCAATAGTGATGTTTTAAACGATTCATGGGAAAATAAAAGGTAAATCGGAATGAATGTGTATTGGTTTAGGGAAGTAAAATACCCTTTTGTAGGTTTTTAATGCGCCTACTTAATCTATCTTACAAATTTAGAGCTAAAAGCGGTGAAATCAAATTAATATATAAGAATTAGCTCTAAATTAGCCTAAAAGAGGTATAAAAACTCATGAGTTTTATTTAATATTGTTTGTCTCTTCAGAAAAAGTTATAATTTTTTTAAAAAAAATCAATTTACTATTTCAATTTTTAAAAATGTTTTATACATTTGCACCCGCAACGGCAAAGGCGTTGTAATATTGAAATAAGAACTGGAGGTGTGGTAGAGCGGTTGATTACAGCAGTCTTGAAAACTGCCGAACCTGAGAGGGTTCCCGGGGTTCGAATCCCTGCGCCTCCGCAAGGGCATTGATATAACCAAGTCAATGCCTTTTATTTTCATTTGGAGATTGTAGCTCAGTTGGTTAGAGCGTCGGTTTGTGGTTCCGAAGGCCGTGGGTTCGAGACCCATCATTCTCCCTTTTTACTTTTTTTCAACTAAATAATCATTAAAACTGTACTTTCTGACACAAAAATTAACAGAAAGACACTAAACTGACACGTAGTAATTATGGGTATGCTGTATTCTCTTTGGCTTAGTCAAGGTGACAGTATTATGAAAAAACTTAATTTACTACCGATTGAAAAACTCGCACGAATTGTATATCAAAAAAATGGTGATTGGTATTTTGTCTGGTATGATAATCAAAATATCAGAATCAGAGCCAAG